>JAAEOZ010000478.1 GCA_024222685.1 Gammaproteobacteria bacterium
AATATGCGGGCCCTGCCCCTGACTACACAAACAATGGCGATAGCACAGTTACTGATAACAACACCAGCTTAATGTGGGCAGCAACCACAATAAATAATGTCGATTATGCTGATTCGGTGACGACAGCCACGGCCTCAACCCTGGCTGGTTATACCGATTGGAGAGTGCCAACCATTAAAGAATTGTACTCATTAATCGACTTTAGTGGCGCCACAGGTACCGCAGGGCCATCAAGTTCAACAGCCCCATCTGATGCTGTTGCTTTTATTGATACTACCCATTTTGACCATTCATATGCTACAACCGGCTCACGTTATATAGATTCACAGTATTTAACGACTGCACTATATGTCGATTTAATATTCGATGATGACGATGACAATAGCGATGGCCAGCAAGGGTTTTTTGGTGTCAACTTTGCAGATGGTCGTATCAAAGGGTACCCGACCAATAATAATCCAGGCTCATCGGGCTGGAATCTCAGGTTAGTGCGAGGCAGTGAAGCTTTTGAAAATGATTTTATCGATAATGCTGATAATACGATAACAGATAATGCCACAGGCTTAATGTGGATGCAGCTAGATAGTGGATCATTTGCTGCAACAGCAGGCACGCAGGGCGATGGCAGTGTTGACTGGCCGGAAGCATTAAGCTGGTGTGAAGGTCTAACCCACTCAACCTATTCAGACTGGCGTTTGCCAAATGCCAAAGAGCTTCAGAGCATTGTTGATTATTCAAAAGCCCCGGATATTACCGGCACCCCAGCGATAGACAACCTGTTTTCAACTTCCTCCATTTTAGATCCAGAAGGCGACGTGGATTACCCAATGTTCTGGACAAGCACCACGCATGTAGAAGGTAATGCTAGCAAATCTGTTTATATTGCATTTGGAGAAGCTCAGGGCCGTTTTAATACTGCAACACAGGCAACTGGTGCATCCCAACCACTATTAGACGTTCATGGCGCAGGAGCCCAGCGTAGTGACCCGAAAATCACTAATGGAGGAACATTCCCGGACTATCAGGGTCCACAGGGCGATGTCAGGTACGTATATAACTATGCCCGATGCGTGCGTGCTGGTATTTGATGTTAATTAATAACAACATTTTGGGGCGTAGGGGTTCGATTTATCGAACCCGTTTCGGTATGAGCAACTCGCTTCAAAAATTGTCGTAATCATCCAGGCAATAGGCCCCGCCTTCTTCAGTTCCCGGGAAAATATCTGTTACCATATGAGTTCCTGCTTCAGTACCATCTGATGCCCATAACTCGTAGCCATCGATCTCGTCTGTAGCGGTAAAATACAGAATGCCTTTTCTGACAGTGAGGCACTCCGGGTAAGATGAAACTGCGTCTTCGTTGTCAGCTGCAATGTTGATAAATAACTTTGTACCTGCCTGGGTACCGTCTGATCTCCAAATCTCTTCGCCATTCACAGGATCTGATGCGACGAAATAAAGAAGATCGTTAAACAATGCATAACTATGGTGGTCATCATACCGGCTCCGTATCTGAACATTACCTGCAGCAAAGTCGGTAACTTTCTCTACGCCTGCATCTTTATCCAGTACTCTCCAAATATCACTGTTCACCGTATCCGTCTCGTTAGTCACAAAGAAAATATCACCATTCAATACAAAGAACAGAGGGTCAACTCCAAGACTTCCAACAGCGTTCGTGGAATTGATGTCAGACAGCATAATTGTACCAACTTCAGTGCCATCAGTTTTCCAGAGCTCGCGCCCATTCTCGCCGTTGTCTGCAGTGAAATAGACGTTTTCACCAAAAAGAAAAGCCTTAGTGTCATATGTAAGACTGCTGCCAAGCGGATTGATATCTTTAACCAGTTCAGTACCAACAAGAGTTCCATCACTAATGAAAAGCTCATAGCCAGAAGACATTCCAGCAAACTCTGATTCGCTAATGAACAGGAACCTGTCTCCAGTGAAGGGAAATAATTGCCTTACTCTATTTCCGGAAAATACCGGCATCACATTACCACTCGATAATGCCCATAAGATATGATCTGCAGAGAAATATAACGTACCATTAACATCCAATAGCCCGTTAAAGTTAGTTCCATTACTGCCAAAGTTAAGATCAATAACCAGATGAGTTCCTTCCATGGTTCCATCAGTCATCCACAATTCTCTACCATACTCAGAGGTTTCGGCTATAAAGTAAATATTACCGCCAGATGGCGTTAGCGACTCTATGTATCTAAAAGGTAAAGTCGATAAATCACCTACTCTAGTGGTTCCTGCTGCAGTTCCATCACTACGCCAGAGTTGATTTTCGTCACTTCCAACGATGAAATAAACAAACCCGTTTAAGTAGACCGGGCCATATGGGGCAGCACTATCTCTGTTAGTTTGATTGATATCACTCAATACAGTTGATGTAGACGTAGCAACATTCCAGGAAAAGAGTTCAGTGTCTTCTCCCGATATTTTATTGCCGTAATAAACCACAGATCCTGAGACATAAAAGTTTCCGTTATAAAAACGATATCCGTCAGTAGCAATCAAAACGGTTCCATCAATTGTTCCATCACTATAAATTAACAGATCCCGATAAACACCAGCGTCATCGTAACCCCTCGCCGTAAAGACAACCCCACCCCCGTCGACAGATCGAAAACTGGAAATATATGAAAGTTTATCTATCAGAAGAACCGAGTCCGAATTACCGCCGTTGACATAGACACTGCTATAGTTCGAAATGTAAAGATTCGAGCCACTGGAAAAAATAGTTCTTACACTGGATATACCTACCGTCCCAACATCCACCAGGGAAGCCCCATCAAATACTTTTAATGGGTAAGGGTATGAAGAAGAAGCAACAAAAAGACTATCATTCATAACAGTCGTTTGGTCATACCTCCCCACAGTGATGGGATTCGAAAGTGAATCGAGCACCCTGGCTGTACCAACCGCCGTACCATCTGATAACCAGACATATCGGATTTGTGAAGAAGTTCCTGCCTCTGTGGCCAGAAAAACCAGTGAACTTCCCATTACGTTTATACTTCCACCATAGTTATCACTTAAGCCATACACTGTTGCACCGGGATCAGTATCGACCAACAGGCTAGTACCACTGTCGGTACCATCGCTATGCCAGACTTCATAACCCTCGGTGGCCGTGTGTGCTATAAAAAAAAGTTCACCATTGAAAACAGTCAGTTGCGATGGTTGAGTAAATTGATTTGATGTGTCAAGAATGGAAATTGTGATTCCATCCGTTAGGTAAACTTCATTATTCGCAATAAAGTAAAGCTCATTACCAAGGCTTACCGAATTATCCAGGCTTGCGTTAACTGGTATTGAATCTATGACCGATGTGCCCAACGTCGTGCCATCGCTCTTCCACAATGATGTAGCATTGCCATCATTCATCACAAAATAAGCCTCTCCATCGTGTTCCGTGATGGAATAAAAGACAGATGATCCTTCGGGATTGGCGTCTTTTACCAGACTGGATGTGCCACTCGATAAATCCACCTTCCACAATTCACTGCCGTTGACCCCGTCATCTGCATTGAAAAGTAACGAAGTCCCAATCCTGATAAATCCTGATGGGTAACTACTTCCATAAGGCGCGATGTCCTTAACCAGCATTGTCCCCGCTTCCGTACCATCTGAAGTCCACAATTCCCCGCCGTGTACACCATCATTACCGGTGAAGAGGAACGGGTAACTTTCAATAGTTGGTTCACCTGTTGAACCACCCCCATCAGTAGTGTTCGTGGCATCATCACTGCCGCTTCCCCCGCAAGCAGAAGCTAAAGAAAGGACTAATGTGAGGAAAACTAATTTACAATCTATCCTGGTCTGATTTAATTTAAACATTTAGCAGCTCCATAATTGGTACATCAGCAATCTATGCAAATTTTTCTTTATTAAAAAAAGGAAGTGTCTGAATTAAGTTACCAATAATGAATTTAAATAAATATGGGTCGAACAACCCAACGCCAAAAAAATAGCGGTAACACAAACTTTAAGCGCCAGCATTTCTTAACAATTCAATTTTTTAAAGGTCTATATTAGCTGAGGTGAGTTGATACCAAAGTAGCCAGTTCTGCCTTATTTTTGATTCCTAGCCGACGATATATTTCATCCAGGTGATTCCCAACTGTCGAAGGCGAAAGCCTTAATTCCTTCCCGGCTTCTTTTCGACTCAATCCCCTCCCCACCGCCTTTGCTACATTACATTGTTGTGCCGATAGAACACCCAGGGGATTGATCGGAATTATTTCCAGTTGACTAAGCCCACTGTCAAGTCCATGAATTGCGAGCTTACGCTTCGCAGTATTAATATACCCATCAGATGGAAATAAATCTGAAAAACAATTTGGTATTCTCGGACCTTTCCATGTTGGTTCGATCTGAGCCATCTCCAGAAGCCAGCTTGAATGCGCATATTCAATAACGCCATTTTCCCCTGCCAGAGCGATGCAGGAAGTAGCACGCAAGCCAGCTCGATTTCCCTGCAGGACTGCTAGCCGAAAACAGGTCTGATACCCATCAACCAGAAAGGGCGTTAATATTTCTTTGGTAGTACGATCAGCTTCAGAGAAAGGCTTGTCTCTATCTTTTCGATGTAGAGACAAATTCCGGGTCAATCCAAGTTCAGAGTCCAAAAGCGCAGTAGATATAATCCACTCCATTCCAAATTTTCGATAATATTGCTGATAAGTTGGTGTACGAACAAATTCACCGCGGGGAATAACATCATTAAAGTCAATCGTGACACCGAGACTTTGCGTAACTGCCTGGCGCAGAGGTTCGTCAAACTCAATAAATCCAACATGATCAATACACATCTGTGGTGAATGGTTAAACAGAAACTGGGTATAAATATTCGGTTGATACGATTTGTCCCCTGCTATCCAGTGCCCTTCATTCCAGATACCTGAATCGAAGTGAATGACTTGCTGTAAAAGATGAAATGCGGCTTGTTTGTACTCAGTTAGTGGGGTGTCTCGCGCAAGCTTGTTTATATCGAGTATGAAACTCTTAATCCTTTTATCCATTTTTCCTTTTCCTTTTTTTCTTTCTATCCATATGCTCCGGCCTCAAAATATCACAGAAGCCTCCAAACGAGCAAGAACACAATACCAGGTGTTTTATTTATCATCCATCGTGGTTGTCCAGAAATAAATGATTTTCGAGCTTCAAATCAACTCGTCATTCCTATCATCCGTCTCCCCATACCGACTCAAGGCTGGTGGCTTTAAGCCATCATACAACTTGCCGAGTTTTTCGTTGATAAGCTCTCCTTGCTCTTCAAACAAACTTCGACCCTGTAAATCGCTATCGACTATAAAAGGACCAAAATCTTCCACTTCGAAAACCCACATGGCCTGCGCGTTACCGAGTTCCTGATACCATTCCACCTGTTTGACCCTTTTAATACCGCGCCCCAGTAATGCGCCGGTGCCGTAGCCGACTGTAGTTAAATACACTGCTCTGGCTGGCACGAACAGTTCTTTATACTGCTCGCTACTCATACCACCCTTGCCAATAATTATTTTGGCCCCTGATTTTTCAAACCACTGCTTCATCCATTTGGCGAATCTGAAACTCGCAGTGGC
This sequence comes from Gammaproteobacteria bacterium, assembly GCA_024222685.1. Classification (GTDB taxonomy): domain Bacteria; phylum Pseudomonadota; class Gammaproteobacteria. Next base: position 5,598 of record JAAEOZ010000478.1, read on the forward strand.
GGTAACACCACCAACATTGAAACTACCATCATCTTCGATAGCCGCAGCAGGCGAACAATGAAAATTGGCATTGCTCAGTGCTGGCAAATCCAGCGGGATATCGTGGCCGTCTTCGAGTATGCGTTTGTATACGCCTTCACGTCCGGTATAAATTACGCCATCAAGATAAACGATCATGCCGATTTCAAGTTGTTCCAGCTCGGAGTGCTGAACCGGTACCTTTAGTCGGACTTCTTTGAACTCGGCGTTATTCATGACCATTCCACCGTCTCCCGTCTCATATATGGTGTAAACCAGTTCGGTTCGGTTCTGTATTCCACCTCGCCGCCGGCATAGATTCTGGCTGTGGCACGTCTCGATGAAAGGCAGAACATGTGTACGCTCATCGGCATACCGCCGGTGTGGGTATAACCGACTTCGATATGACAGTCCGCAACCATAGCCGCACCCTGATAGCCCATCGCGCCGATGCCGATTTCGTTGCCCAGTGTTTTCAGTTCGTTTTCGAGTTCGGCAATTTTGGGGTCAGGATTTGGTTCGCCGACAATACGCAGGCAGGCGGCCTGCTTACCGAGAACCATGCAGGTATCCTTTGATCCACCGAGGCCAATACCGACTACCGCCGGTTGACAGGCGAGGCCGCGTTTACCAAACGACACCATGGTGTCGAGGAAAAACCGTTTAATGCCATCGATACCGTCGCCCGGAAACAGCATGCGATAGTCAGTGCCAAACAGACCACCTTTGTGTACCGTGGTGATATCGATCCAGTCGACATCCGGTTCAAAACTCCAGTCAATCTCCGGTGCATTAATGCCTACGTTGTTATTATTGTCGGTTCGCCATAGCGGATGTACCCGGTTTGGTCGTAGCGGAATATCATGCGTTGCCTGCGCAGTGGCCTTGCGTAATGCGCGTTCGATACCCACCGGTCCTCCCTCAAATTTTGCATCGTTACCAATTTTCAGGTAGTAACGTGGCAAGCCCGAATCGGCACACATCGGACGGCGATCCTCAGTCGCGGCATCCCAGTTATCCATCATGGTCCTGAGCACAAATCGAGATAATCCCTGTTCCTGCTCGACCATGAATTCGATACCGGTTCTATAGTCGTCTGGAATATCAATGGCTGCCCGGGCCATAATCTCATAAGCCGTATTTTCTATTGTCTTACTGGATATCATTTGGTTTAACTCTTTACTTGCGGAGCCGTCTCGGTATAGCCTTCGACCAGAGATTCGCCCGGTTTAACGATGGTAAATTCGACCGCCTCACGAGTAACATCGAGATTGTTCCGTCGACTTCTTACCAACGTGAAGTAAGATTCCTGCAGCGACCCCGGTTCAGGAAAGTCTTCACGAAAATGCGCCCCACGGGTATTCTCGCGTGATAATGCCGCCTTCGCGATCACCAGCGAAATATCGATTAAATTGTACAGGTTAAGCCAGTCGTGCCAGGTCAGATTGAAAACTCTGTTTTCCGTGCCGATACCACTGGCGAGTAACTCGGTCTTTAAAGCCTCGACGCGATCAATGCCCCGTAGAATGCCTTCCGCGGTACGCAACACACCAACATCCTGCCACATGATATCCATCAACTTTTCGCGAATGGTATGAATATTTATAGCTTCGCCGGATATATTAAACGGCAGTAAAGCTCTGTCGATTTCTTTATGGAGCAAGGTTTCATCGATATCGTGCCAGTCATCGACACCGGCAACATACTCAGCCATAACTTCCCCCGCAATGCCACCAAACACGGTTGAATTGGCAACACCATTGCCCCCGAGCCGATTGGCACCATGCACTCCCCCGGCATCTTCACCGGCGACAAACAAACCCTCCAGCTCGGTACGGGTATCGGTATCACACACCAGGCCACCCATAAAATAGTGCGCGGTAGGTACCACTTCTACCCGCTCTGCCGCGAGGTCGAAACCACAATCTGCACAGCGTTTCACCATGCCCTTAAACTGACGTCTGACTTTTTCAACACCGAGGTGACTCATCGAGATATAAACACCTCCATTTGGCGAAGTATTACCCTTGCGCATTTCATCATATATTCCCCGACAAACGATATCGCGAGTAGCGCGCTCGCCGCGCTCATCGTAGGCGAACATAAAGCGCTCACCTTCACCATTGAGCAGATAGCCACCAGCACCACGCAGGCCTTCCTCCAGCACAGTCCCTGTCATACGCGTATCTTTGCCAGCCAGTAAGCCGGTTGGATGAAACTGCACCATTTCCATGTCGCGTAGCGGTAGGCCAAGGCGCAATGCCATCGCCAGGCCATCCATGGTCTTTTCGCCTGACGGCGTGAAATAGCGATACATGCTCGGACCGCCGCCAGTCGCCAGCAATATTGCTTTCGCACGCACAAGGCGAAATTTTCCACTACGCATATCGACCATGAGTACCGCCGAAATCGCATCACCATCCTTATTCGGTATCAGGGCCAGAGCGCGATGCTCTTCAAGCCGTTTTACTGGTAATGCCAACACCTGCTCCATCAGTCGGTTGATAATTTCGATGCCGGTTAAATCGCCCTTGTGAACCGTACGGTCCGCTGTCTGACCAGCAAACGCCTTGTGGTGCAGACTGCCGTCCTCTTCGCGATCAAAAAAACAGCCGATTTCGTTTTCAAGTTCGCGCACACGGGTCACCGCAGTTTCGCATAGCTTCCAGGCAAGGTCCTGATGCGGTAACCATTTACCACCGGTAATGGTGTCCATGAAATGACGCTCCACAGAATCGTCATCACCAAGTGCGACGTTATAGCCACCCTGAACCATGCGCGTACAACCGCACTTGCCCATCAGGCCTTTAACCGCAATGGTGATGTTTAAATCAGGGTTAGCCTGACAGGCGTGTAGAGCCGCGAGTAAACCGGCACCACCCGAACCGATAATCAGGATATCGGTATCCAGACTTTCAATTTCGTGATTGTCAGTCATGCCTGAAATACTCTGAGTAAAAAACCGGTCGCCAATAAAAAAGCAAGCGCAACCGCGATTGCCGCATAAGTTTTCTGGCTTGATCGCCAGGGTAAAAACTCGAGTGCCAATAAACGCAGGCCACCGAACAAATGAACAGCCAATAAGAAGACCAGTCCGAACTCAGCCAGTTTAACCCAGGGTTGTTCAGCCCAATGCATTACCTTGTCAAAATCTTTTGAATTATTTATTGACAGACCGAGCACATAAAAATGTAGCGGCAGAAAAACAGCCAGAGCAATGCCTGAAAAGCGATGCAGTATAAAGGCATACCATAAGGGCTGATTACGATGTGGTTTAATCATGCTATTACCACGGCAATAACTGCCAGCGTGCCGAGGCCCAGAAAAAACAGCGTGATCAATATGGACAAAGCATTTAACCATTTTCCTTCTAGTCGAAGCCATTCATGTATTACCACGCGTAAACCGATGCCCGCATGAATCGATACGCATACAACAAATAAGCCGTAAATCACTCCCCATAACAGACTTCCCTGAGTACGACTGAGGATTTCTTCAGAAGATAAACCACCTTGAATGGCATAAATCATCACCGCCAGATGCAACAACACAAGCGGTGCCATAATCATCGCCGTAATTCGTTGAAGTAGATAAAGGCGAATATCCAGCATACTAAATATCACCCTTCAATACAGCAAATGCTGCCGCCCGTTTTAAACCAGCAATCGATTGCGTGGGATTAAGCATATTCGGGCAATGGTGAGTGCAACCCTGTTGTGAATGACAACTCTGGCAACCACCCTCGCGGCTAACCGCTTTTAAACGCTCGGCATTACCACCGTCACGGACATCATTCAACAAGGTCCAGGCCCTGTTCAGGGCAGCAGGCCCAAGATACTGTTTATCCTGTTCCACCACATCACAGGCCGCATAGCAAACAGCACAGTTAATACACTCGATAGCTGCATTGGCCTGTTTCCTTTTCCTGTCAGCGGGTTTTATAGCCTGAATCGGATCCTGGCGCGTTTTACTGGGAGTAAACTGCCCCTTCGCCTGGATCCATTTGTCAAAAAACTCATTTAAGTCACAGGTCAGATCTTTTATAACCGGCAAATTTCTCAAGGGCTCGATGGTAAGACTATCGCCTTCAATCACGTGAGAAACATGCGAACGGCAGGTCCAACGCGGTTTACCATTAACAGTCATCGCGCAGGAACCACACATGCCGACCCGACAGGCAAATCGATAAGCAAGATCAGGCTGCAGATTTCGCTGAATCCAGCTGACTACGTCTAGCACTGTCTGGCTTTCCAGTGCGGGTACCTGATAGGTCTGATAAACAGCTTTTGAACTATCACCACGACGAATTTTCACCGTGAGCATTTTGGTTTGTTTTGTTGACAAATGTTTCCCTAAATTGAGTTATATATCATTCAACCCAAATTACTATATAGTATTTCAAAATAAAATGCTATATAGTAATTTCATGCTAAGCAATAAAATTTCAAACGTCTTTAAGCAGTTGAGCAGCGCCCCCGGAACGCCAAAATATCAACAGATCTGTGCAACACTACTCTCAATGATTGAGTCAGGCGAGCTTAAACCCGGCGACCGGGTGCCGACAGAAACAAGTCTGACAGAATCATTGCCGGTCAGCCTCGGCACAGTTCAGAAGGCATTAAATACATTAACAGAACGAGGTGTGCTAACTCGAAAGCAGGGTAGCGGCACTTATGTCGCTGATAAGCAAATCAGCCCCGATGATATCTGGCATTTCCGCTTCATCGACGATGGAAATGAACATATCATGCCTTTGACAACGAAAGTGCTTGATATAAAACGCAGCATCGAACCCGGTCCCTGGGTACATTTCCTCGGCCAGCAAAAATTTTATATCTGCATAGTACGTGAAATCCGGGTCAACAATGCCTTTAGCGCTGTAAGCCGCTTCTTCCTCAGCGGACAACAATTCAAAGAATTACTGACCTTTAAAAGTGATGATCTAGAAGACACACTACTACGTGATATCATCAGCACAGGTTTTGGGAGATCAACCGATCAAATTCGCGAACAGGTTGTAGCTCAGACCTTTCCGGATGATATATGTAATCGTCTCGAATTACCGATACAAAGTGTAGGTCTGGTGTGCCATATCATGGCTTATTCTCAGCGCAACAAACCGCTTTCTTTCCAGCAGCTATATGTCCCTGCGAATGTTTCTTTACTGGAAACGCGAGAAATTAAACCTGGATGAAATTCACAATGCAGCGATAACCGCATTTGTCACGGGCTCAGTACTTCCCTGAGTATCGCAGCCATTGGGTTGCTGTTCACCAGCAAAGCATGACTTCGTCGAGAGGGAATTCCATACCAACATTTTGCCACATACTGTGAACACGCTTTATCACCGGTTCGGCTTTACTATGCCATTCAGGATGACGATCCTTTTTATCAAACACCTGAAACTCTTCCGGCCTGGGATTTCGATCACCGAATCGATAGTAAAAGTCCAGTGCGGTTTCCATCAGGTTTTCCTTAACATAGGGAACAATTCGAATATGACGGTTCGCGCTCAGGCCGGTGCTTGCTATATAGTTATGGTATTGTTCCCAATAACGCAGGTAGGCATCGAAATAATCCATTTGCATGACCTCTGATTCACTCATGCCGGTATAAATGAGATCTCGGACCACCCATTGCTCGATATTACCGCGAACTGCGTGTTTGCCCGATTCAGGAAATCCACCGGATTTTTCGTAAGTAGAAATACAGGCGGCGACAGGGTTTCTGATGGTAATTAAATGTTCAACCGACTCACCCAGTATCTGATGAAAAAAACCTCCGGCATAAGAACCCTTGGTTAATTTTTTAGGTACGATAATTTTACCGGTATGTGGCTTCCTGTTGCCGAAATATATTTCGACCATGCAAAGAAATTCGGCCATTGTGTGCAGGCTGGAAATCCAGCTATTGACGCCTTTTTCGAATCTGAATGGGCCGGCTTCGGGAAAACCGTCATGTGCGATAACATTCGGTACGTTAGTCGGATCAAAGCCCAGAGAACGATAGACTTCCTTGGTTAAATAAGACCCACCATTTCGCGGTGCACCAATAATATTGATAAAATGAAACTTGAGCTGGAGGTCTTTTATAACCTCAAGGTTACCAGTTAGCAATGCAATCAGTAATTCGTAGGAACGCGCTACATACTTCTGACCTTCGGGATTCGCGATAACCCGTTGCGCATTTACTGCCGCCTGTTCTATCACCTGTTTCTGATCGCTGCTTAATTCTTCACTCAGTTGATCACCCCATTTAGCTTTTTCAAAATCCTTGTTATCAATAACATGAGCCAGAAAATCCACAAATACCGGAGATGCGGGTAATTCATTATCACTCAGTTTTATTTCTACACCCATATTCCTGCTCGCTTAATTATCATTGGTGGAAAGCTTATCTTTGTCAGCCGAAAGGTCTAGTAATCTTGCAAAATTTTCCAGTGAAATTAAATGCGCATATATCCGGGACAGTTCGCCCTGATTCATCAGGTCTTTTATTATCCGGGAAGCAAGACGGTTAAGCCTGTCTTCGTTAATACGAAACATACCGGTAAGCTGCATTCTGCTCTGCAATTGAGGGTTAATCTGCGCCTCGAAGGCTTCCAGCAAACCGAGATTCTCAATTTTTGTGGTAAACGCCAGAGTAAGCTTTTGTGCAGAAATAGTTTCGGAGATAAAAGTCTGCATAAGTTTCCATTTGTCAGTAGCCTTTCCGCTGCAGTCAAAAAACGGATTTTCAGATTCGGAGAGACCAAGCTCATCCACCATAATCATACATTTGTCGGCCTGCAAACCGTCGTCATTCATATCGGCGCTAAAAAATGGAAATCGCCGTAGGTAGGCAGGTACATAGGCATAATCCTGCCAGTTGCCCTGACAATCTACAAATAAATTTTCTGCCTGTTTCAGGCCGGTTACAACACAGGTTTGCATAGCACCCAGCTCGTTTTTAACAAATACAACTGGATAAAACCTGGATGCATAAAAAAATTCGGTTAAATTGATCTCGACCGAGTTCCGTGTCGACATAAAACAACTGAGCTGTGACAGCTTCTCTCCTAACCCTGCGTGCTGGTGAGCATCAAAAGGTACAATACGGCTGGCATAGCTGCCAGTGTTTTCAGACTCGGGTTCTAGCGGCATTTACTACAGACATTCCGCCGGGTCAGCCGCCGGTATAGGACTTTGTACAAACACTTCCGGGCGGGAATCGAGCAACTGCGCAGTGGCTTTATCATCTGCAATATATACGAACTGGCCCGCTGTATAGGTAGTCTGTCCTGCGAAATTATCCATTACCACGGTTTGATCGAGAACCTCGAGATAAAGGCCATCGTCAGGAACTGGTTGAATATCGTAACAATCACCATTACAAATTCTGACCATAAAACTGGTGCCACGAATACCAATTGTCGCTACTGCTGTACTATAACGATATTTAGGTTTATCGAATATGAGCCCGGAAACTGCGCGAAAGCCACCTTTTAACAAGGAAAAGAACCCGAATCCATCCTGAGTATCTTCCTCATATTTTACGTTTTGCAGATAAAATCGCGAATCAGGACGCAACATAATCCACGACTGATCTTTAAGCAATAAGCGGGAATAACTGCCGGACGCTGTTGAAATAGTTTCACTGGAATAAAGTTTACTGCCTTTTGTTATATTACGAATATTTCCGCTCGCTGAAGTCGCAGTCGCACGTCCCTTTAATACCTGTACTGTACCGGCAGGCTTCTCTGTCTGAGCCAGCAACCCGGATGAAAAAATCAATACCATCAGTAATAAAAATCGCCTGGTAACTATCATCACAGTGCCGTACACATGCCGCTACTATCATCGGTTTCATTTTCTACTAGCAATCTTTCGCGTTCCTGTTCTTCCAGCCACCAGCTACTGTTATCGACATCTATGTTTTCCAGCCGGGGACTAACGAAAACTGAAGCTAACGAAGCAACAATGCCACTATCGGCAACCGTTCCGGTAGTGATAATATTATCGAGAGAATTAACATCGTTCGGTGTGTTCAGAAAAATAATATTCTTCGCACCTAAATTCATTACACCATTATTTCCAACCGATATACTGCCGGTTTGCTGGGTACCACCTATTGCAATAGTAGTCGCAGGAAGCGTACTAAAATGATTCAGATTATTGTAATTAGTCTGCTCGGCCAGAGATTCTATATCTTCTACACCGATGGTATTAGTTATAGTAAATGGCGAATATTGCACTAACAATGGCGCTGCCGGTGCCGTTATAGAATCGACGGTGAGCATGTCGGCGCTAAACCACAGATAGGAATTGCTACCGGTCAGGGTAATATCGCCTGTTACCATAGTGCCACCAGCCTCGAATTTTGCATTGGGGTTATTACTCGCCGGCAAGGCTATGCCTTCATTGCTCATGGTACTGAGTAGTAAACTGTCGCCACTGATACCGGAAACTGTACCGCTACCGACAGTGGTGCTACTTGTGAGCAGATTAAAATTGTTACCGGCGGAAATATAGACCCCGGCACCAGAGATATCTGCTTTACTTGCAGTAATATCGCCTGTAGCCACTATAGATAAACCAGTCCCGGCATTCAAACTGGTGGTTGCGAACGCTGCGACACTTCCGGTTCCACCCGTTGTTTCAGTTCCACCGCTAATCGTTGCTGACGCTGCCTGAATACTGAGATTACTTCCCGCTGATACGGTCGAATTAGCCTGCGCTGTTGCCGCATCAGTACTCGATGCATTGGCTGAAGCACTGCCGGCAGCCATATTGAAGGCGTTAGTGACATTTACCGTCAGGTTACCGCCGGCGGTTAGTTCGGCAGCTGCGGTTACCGGGTTCGGGCTACCCCCCCCAGAGGCCATTACATTCACATCGCCGGCAAGCACATTTAAACTCCTGGCCGAAACAGAAATATTGCCGGAAGCAACAACCGTAGTATCCACCGATACCGGTGTGCCAGCCCCAGTAGATAGAAAATCACCGGCCTGGACAGTCATGTCGCCGTTGATAACGACATCAATTGTGCCTGCGTTCACGCCGACAACTGAGAAAGTCGTGCCCGAATAGCCAGTTAAAACATTGCTAATATTTAGTTTATTGCCCGTTACCGAGAGTAGACCCTGGGTGTCGACCTTGACATGTCTGTTTAACGATGAGTTTTCAATATTGATAGAACCGGTCGCGGTATTACCAGCCAGGGTTAGAGTATTGTTGCCCAGGTATATATCGTCATTGACATTAATGCTCTGACCTATCAGCGTGACATTATGGTTCAATCTTGAAGCGCTGCTACCGAGATTGGTGTTGAGATCGAGAGTGCTGCCTGCCGAAAGAACCAGACTGCTGCCACCGACATTTAATCCACCATTAATAGTCAACGAATTACCGGCCACGATATCCAGATTGCCACCAGTTACGATACTTCCACCATTAAAGTTAAAGCTGGCACCTGCACTAAACGATGCGGCGTTTGTTAAAGCCACCTGCGCACTTGTCAGGCTAATATTGCCAGTGGTCATCGCAGTCAAAGCGGCACCACTAAGGCTGGCGTTGGCAGTGGCGCTGGCAGTGCCCCCATTAATTGAGGTCGTGGTGGTACTCGTGCCCGAAGTTAATGTCAGTGATCCCGATGGATTAATTGTCACATTGCCACTGGCTGTCAATTCGGCGTTAGCCTGAGCCACCGCCTGATCAGACGTAAAGGCACTAGTTGATAATGCCGCCGCAGTAGCAGTACCAGCGAGCAGGTTTATGCCACCTGTAACTGTAAGTGACAGATTACCTCCTGATGTTGAAACCTTGGCATTCGCCAGCGCAGTAACAGAAGAAGAATAATTGCTACCTGAAAC
>JAAEOZ010000479.1 GCA_024222685.1 Gammaproteobacteria bacterium
CACAAGCCAGAATTGATTCACGTGGTCGCTGCGATTGTCTGGCATCCGAATATAGCAGGTACTTTATTAATTTCGCGTCGCCAGCAGGGTAAACATCTGGAACATTTCTGGGAGTTACCTGGTGGCAAGAAAGAGACTGACGAAAAGGCATACCAGGCGCTTACCAGGGAGCTCCTGGAAGAGGTAAATATCAAAGATATCACTTCAGAGCCATTTATACAGGTTACGCACGATTATCCGGATGGTTCTATTTTGTTAGATGTATGGCAGGTAAAAGCATTCAAAGGCGAGGTCTACGGTCGTGAAGGTCAGGAGATTTGCTGGGTGTCGATCGAAGAAATCAACGAATATCAGTTCCCGGATGCGAATAAGTCAGTGCTTGAGATCATAGCGAGCAACGTGAAAGCATAAAAGGGATGTCATCTTTGATCTGTGATGGAACATTGTCTATAGGCATGGGATTTAAAAAACGAATCGAATAACGGTGTTTACCAGCACTTATTTCCGGGTAAATTTTAAAATCCGCGACAATTCCAACCCTTAGTATCTGATTTGATTGACCTGGATCTAATGCCTGTTGAAAAAATCCATTCTCTGCAACAACCCTTTGTGGTGAAGCACTGTCTCTGATTGTATTGAGTATCAGATGAATTACTGATTCTATTTCTATATAAGGGGCTGCCCAGCGCCGAAGATCTGATTCCCTGTGTTGATGATTTTGATTTAGCCAGAATCTCAGTTCAGGTAAATCGAAATCACAATTGCCACCTGGGATTGAAGTGCGTTGCTTTATTGCAAGCAGGAAGTCAATTCGTTTTAAATGCTCTCCAAGTCTACCATCAAGCTTGAGTATTCGATCAATGGAACTCTTTTGTTTGCTAAGCAACAAATCGAGCTTTGCAGCATCGACCTGCTCATGACTGGCCAGGAGTCTAAGCGAACTGTTCTGACGCTCTAGCTCTTTTAATAACTCCTGCTTTAAGTCACCGCGCTCCAGTAATGCTGTCAGTTCGAGAAGTGCCAGTAATGCAGAATAAGCGCTCCATCCTCCTTTGAGTGTCAAGAAATAGTGGAATCTGCTCATTAACGTTTCGACACGCATACAGATGCGAATACGTTCGTTCAAAGGTTGTTCGAAAATATGCTGTTTTACCGACATTTATGGTTTGCTATTAGGCAAAGTGGCGCAGATTATAACCGAAATCCACTGAAAAATACGCGTTCAGCCTAGTCCAGGATCGCTTCTCAGGCTGTATAGTTGGTGTAATTTATTAACTTGAGTAATCAGTTCGGATTCTTCACCATTATTCAGGATAATATCATCGGCTCGATTGATTCTATCTTCGTTGGATATTTGCTGTGAAATAATTCTCTCTGCAAAATCAACAGAAATTTCGTCGCGGGCTGTCAGACGCTTTAACTGGATTTCTTTGCTGCAGTCAACCGCTAGAACTCTGTCGACCAGGGATTTGAAATCTGACTCAAATAATAATGGTACGACGAGAATAACGTATGGTGAACTTTCAGTTAGATCAATTTGTTCTCGACATTCGGTGAGTATTATCGGATGTAATATTGATTCGAGCCAGTGTTTAAGTTTTTCGTCACTAAAGATCAGTTGACGTAGGGCTCGTCGATCAATTTCACCATTATCCAGCAATATCGATTTACCAACTTTCTCTACTACTTTGTGGAAACCTTTCTGCTTAGGTTCGAGTAGTGACCGGCTAACGACATCAGTATCAATAACCGCTGCGCCTAACGATGAGAATATATCACTGATCGTTGTTTTTCCGGATGCGATACCGCCGGTTAAACCTACTACATACATGGTAGTGTTATTTTCAGATCAAATAATTGAAAAATAGAAGCGGGATAGTTCAGTACCCCAGAGAAGTGCTCCCCAACCTGCAGCGGCAAGGTAGGGACCAAACGGAATTTGCGTTTCCCGTTGGTTAATTTTTAACAATATCATGCTGATTCCAACAATCGCACCAACAATTGATGAAGTTAATATGATAACGAAAATCATTTTCCAGCCAGTCCAGGCGCCGAGCATTGCAAGCAATTTAAAATCGCCATAGCCCATACCTTCCTTGCCGGTTACCAGCTTGAATACGATAAAAACACTCCATAGGCTCATATAACCAGCCATGGCGCCAATTACACTGGCTTCAAGATCAACAAAAACATTAAATAGAGATAGCAATATTCCAAGCCAGAGTAAAGGCAAAGTGATATTGTCGGGCAACAGTTTATGCCCGATATCAATACCACTTGCTGCTATAAGACACCAGCTGAAAAATAAGGCGGCGACCGTTTGAATTCCTACGCCATAATGCCAGGCTACCAGGAAGGAAATACAGCCAGTAAAAAGTTCTACCAGGGGATAGCGGAATGATATATGTGTTTTACATTGACTACATTTTCCTCGTAGGTAGAGATAGCTGAGAACGGGGATGTTTTCCAGCGCGGTTATCTGATGACTGCAATTGCTACATCGCGAGCGCGGAACTGCGAGGTTAAACTTCTCTGTATTATTTTGATCAGGTTGCTCGAGGAACTCCAGGCAATCGCGCTTCCACTCTCTTTGCATCATTATCGGAAGCCGATAAATCACTACGTTGAGAAAACTGCCTACGGTTAAACCGAGAACAAAAATAAATCCTAGATATGTAACTGAGGATTGTTCAAAGTAAACGACTATATTATCAATCAAACAACTAAACCTTAAACAACTGATCCCATTTTGAAGATGGGCAAATACATTGCTACTATTAAGCCACCAATCAGCACACCAAGAACCGACATAATTATTGGTTCGAGTAATGAGGTTAATGCATCGACAGCATTATCTACTTCGGCTTCGTAAAAATCAGCTACTTTTGCTAGCATATCGTCGAGTGACCCCGCTTCTTCACCGATCGAAACCATCTGAATAGCCATGTTAGGGAATAGCCCTGTGTTACGCATGGAAGTTTGCAACTGAGTGCCCTGCGAAACCTCATCACGAATTTTTAGGCTGGCTCTATAGTAAATGATATTACCAGTCGCACCAGCAACAGAATCCATTGCCTCTACCAGAGGGACGCCCGCCGCAGACATGGTTTCCAGCGTTCTGGCAAATCGGGCAATAGCAGATTTCGTAGCGATGTCACCTACGACCGGCGCTTTCAGTGCAAGTCGGTCAAAGCTCTCCTGCATTTTCGGGGATGTCTTTTTTATTCGTATTAGGCCGTAAATTGACCCGGCAACTACGGCTATAATAACATACCACCACTCCTGCATAAATTCGGATAAGTCTATTACAGACTGGGTAAGTGCCGGAAGGTCGGCACCAAAACCCTGAAACAGGTCCTTGAACTGCGGTACTACAAAAATAAGCAATATAGTAGTAACAATAAAAGCAACAACGATAACGGCAATTGGGTAAAACAAAGCTTTTTTTACTTTAGCTTTTAATGCTTCAGTTTTTTCTTTATAGGTAGCAAGTTTGTCGAGCATAGTTTCGAGTGCACCTGACTGTTCACCCGCATTCACCAGATTGACGAATAGTGCGTCAAAATACAATGGCTGTTTAGACAGCGCTTCTGCTAGAGGTACGCCACCTTCAACCTCAGACTTGATGCCGAAGATTAGTTTCTGCATAGATTGATTGTCGCTACCCTCGCCTATTATTTCAAATGATTGAACTAAAGGTACGCCAGCATGCATCATGGTAGCCATTTGACGGGCAAAAATTGCAATATCAGCAGGGGTGATTTTAGCTGCACCACCAAATAATGGCTTCGGTTTCTTTTTGACGCGTAAGGGAACAATGCCCTGTTTTCGAAGCTCGTTTTTAGCCATTGCGTCGCTAAGAGCATATATATCACCCTTGACCTTTGAGCCACCTCTGTTGGTGCCTTCATAGGTAAATTCAATTTTTTCAGCGGTAGCTTTCTTAGCCATTGATTAACCCTAGTCTTTGGTTACTCGATTTGCTTCTTCAAGGCTGATCAAACCCTGCATAATTTTCTTGAGCGCAGAACGTCTCAGATCATCGACACCTTCTTTTCTGGCCTGGTCGGCCAGGTCGATCGAGTTGGCACCGCCCATAATTA
>JAAEOZ010000480.1 GCA_024222685.1 Gammaproteobacteria bacterium
GCTACGAGCGATGGTTCGAAATTATGTTGGCGATAGTATGAACTGGGATGTAAACCTGGTTTTGAAAAAAGAAAAAGTACCACCAATTAAGTTAGGTGAAAACGATCTACTCGGCTGGAACACCTGGCTGGGTGATCGAGTCAGTAATGATGATGCCAACGATCTGTTACTGGAACCAATGAGTGCCATGATCTAACGTATGTCAAGCAGATAGTTGAATAACATGTTTTAGGGAGCTAGCTAATGTCAGAAATTAATCGTGTTGCCTTGTTCGGTAAGCTCAACGAACTGGCGTATAAGGGAATCGAGAGCGCAACTGTGTTTTGCAAAATGCGCGGTAATCCCTATGTTGAACTGGTGCACTGGTTGAACCAGATTCTGCAATTACAGGATTCCGATCTGCATCAGATTATTAAACAGTTCAACCTGGATCCGTCGAATTTGGCGAAGGACTTTGTCGCCACCCTGGATAAGCTGCCGCGGGGTTCCACTTCCATCTCTGATCTTTCTTCTCATGTAGA
>JAAEOZ010000481.1 GCA_024222685.1 Gammaproteobacteria bacterium
AGCATCTACTGCGGCTACCGAATCTTCACAGTCCATAATCGTGGTAATCGCGGATTCAATACGCACATCGTAAACATGCGCCAGATCGCTTCGACCTATATAAAAACCTTCACCGATTAAGATTTCAATATGGAGATTATTGTGACGAAGTAATATCGAGGAAGGTGAATCGGCCTCACCACTATATCCAGCAAAACACTCACGCCAGCCCAGTTCTGTTTGACTTCCGTCACCCATAACCGCGATTAATTTACCCGAACTAACCATATATTTTGTGACATAGTGATGGCTGCCGACTGCCAGCGGAACGGCCTGATCGAGAAAATCACGGGCATAGCGTATGACTTGCTGGCCGCGCACAGGATTGTATTTGGCTGTCTTCTTACAGCCCTGAACTTCGAGCACAATATCGGTGCCATACAGTGCGTCGTATAAACTGTACCAGCGTGCATTGGCGGCATTCAGTGCATAACGTGAATTATCAACCGGTACAACCAGCTGCGGCCCGGCGATGACAGCAACTTCGTCATCAACATTCTCCGTACTGACCTGGAATGGCTCGCCTTCTTCAACCAGATAACCGATTTGCTTGAGAAACGACTTATACTCAGCCGTATCTAGTTGTCCTCTACGAGATTTATGCCATTCGTTTATTTGCGACTGAAGGCTATTGCGCTCTTCCAGTAACAAGCTATTTTGAGGGCCGAGGTCAGCACAGATTTCAGCCAGAGACTGCCAGAAATGCTGGCTTTCAATTCCGCTACCCGGCACGATTTCCTCATCGACCAGTTTATACAGGTCATTATCGATGCTTAAGCCACTAATTTCTACGCGATTACTCATAATGCTGATCTCATATAGGGAAATGCAACCTTCGAGTATATCGGTCATAAGCGATAAAACCAGCGGGACTGGTCAATTATTGGAATGTTTTATACAGACCTTTAAACAAAACAGATTTCCGTTATTGTGCCGGACCGCTCAAATCACGATTTCTGGATGAGTTTTTCATTACCCATAATGTATTAATAGCAAGCGTGGAGAGAATTATCGCACCGCCAATAAAGGTGCGCCCACCTGGTTCCTCACCAAGCACCAACCAG
>JAAEOZ010000482.1 GCA_024222685.1 Gammaproteobacteria bacterium
ATCCTCAAATTCGCAGCCACAGCTGCGAATCAGAATTTCATAAATTTCCCTGTCGGGTTTTCGAACGCCGACATCACCGCTGATAACCGAACCCTTCAGGAATTTCTCGATGCCAAGGTTTCTGCGAAGTTTATCGGACCATCGACCAACATCGTTGGATAAGCACCAGATTGGTATGTCAGAGTTCTGTGCCTCGGACAAGAGTTCGGTGATCCCGGGGTTTAGAGAATGCCGGGAAAGAAATTCATCTTCCAGCTCAGGCGCGACGGCCACCTGTTGCCAAAATTGGTCTGGCCCAATTATTCCAAGGCTTGCTTGCAGATAGCATGCCTGAATGACTTTCTCATCAAACGCCGTGGACTTCTCAGCCACAAACGGAACCAGTAATTCAGCAACGTCATCAGCTGACCTGAAAATCACTCCCATTGCATCGAGTACCAGACAGCTCATCGTTGTGTACAGACCTGCGTGTAATTCCGAAGATTATTACCTGAATCCGTAGGTTCATGACGGCGCATGACGCAAGCTATTGATTCCCCAGCGGTTTAAAAAATTCCCGCTTAACCTGTGGATGAAGCTAAGATTTTTTAATTCCACTGAGAAACCAATATCTTACGCACTGCATCCGCCTTGAACCTACGGATTCAGGTATTAATTTGCGTATACCTGATCGTAGATTTCTCCCGGACGGACACAAAGACCGCATGCACCGGCACTTTTCAACTCTTTTGCCGATCCATAGCCCCACAGCACGCCAAGCGCTTTTATACCATGCTTTTTCGCGCCAATCATATCGAAACGCCGGTCACCTATCATCACGGCATCTTCAGCGGGGATACCCTGGCTACTGAGAACATGATCCAGAAGCTCTGTTTTATCACTTAGCGAGCCATCGAGATTGCTGCCAAATACGCGGTTAAAATATCGGTCCAATTCGAAATGTTTGATGATTCTTTCAGAAAAAACGGTCGGTTTTGAAGTCACCACATGGATTGATTTGGCCGATTTCAGGATTTGATCGAGGCACTCACGGATTCCATCATAGACTTCGTTCTCGAACAGACCTGTTGTCGAGTATCGCTTTCGATAGTGTGCAATCGCAATTTTGGCAGATTTTTCATTACCACATAGTTGCCTGAATGTGTCATGGAGTGGAGGACCGATATAGGATTCCAGTGCGATATCCGGATCACATTCGATTTCGAGTTTCGACAAGGCAAATC
>JAAEOZ010000483.1 GCA_024222685.1 Gammaproteobacteria bacterium
CTCGATATCTGGCTCCAGTAGCTGACTGAAACGATTGAGTTCACTCTGATCCAGGCGTAAATATGCGGCATCGCCCTGCACAACAATACTATGTCGACTAGGCCTGAGCGGAGCAAGCGGATGCAATAGCCCACCCTGGTCTGCAACCACCGGGCGACTGCCACCGTCGACGCCGTAACATATGGCAACCCCAGCTAGCAGGTATAAACTGAAATTGCCGATATCACCGAAAGAGATTATTTTTTCACCATCCCTGGCATGGGATACTTCCAGAGTAGCAGCGAGTGACGCCAGTTCATGGTCGTTGAACAGGGCCAGGCTCCTGATCCGTTTCAGCTGACTGACCTCTGGAGTAGTCATGTCTTCTAACATCTGTTCCCTATACAGTTACCAGGCCAGTATTGAGTATAACCCCTGCCAGAAAAATATCACTCCCAGCTAAAAAATGATTAAGTAGTCCATTTGCAACTTATTCGCTGGCTTATTCACCATGCATTCCCTCACCGCGCTAATGCCAAATGATGTTGCTGATGACCGCCAGTCGCCATCAATCCGAAAAAGCCAGGGCCCGGGATATGCGCAACCTCCCTTACGTCATCAGAAGTGACTAATAAACTGGCGCCATTTTGCGTCAGTTCAGCCGCAACCGTCCTGCCGTTTAATTGATGGATGACTGATGCATCGGTGGCATCGGAATGTCCAGACAGGATGAAATAGTACGCACCAGTTCGATTTCTCTGATCGTTGCTTTACCTCCAACCAATATTATCTCGACACAGGCTTTTAGAATCTGTGGCTTAACCAGGGGTTTTAGTTGCATTAATTCATCAAGTGATTGATTAAACCTGTCGAGCGAAAACGCTTTTCTGGGAATAAAATTTAGTCCGTGTGCTTTGGCCTTCTGCATCGCCTGATCAAACACCTGTTTCGCATAATTATCGTCTTTGTGCTTAAAATATGCGATGAGTGACAACAAAATTTCTGCGCTATTTTTAACCGCGCCCAAACTCGAATACCTGGCCTTAGCTGGAGTGCGTAAATTGAAATACTCGTCGAGCTGCTGCAATACAAGACGCTGCATAACCCATTCATTCAGTTCAACTTTATTATCCAGCATGATGATTTGATTAACGCTACGCTCAAATTCAATGTACTGATTTGTTGATAATGCTGTTAATGCATTGATGCAGAGTTCAAGCAATGGAAGCTTATATCGCGCGTCCAGATTGTCGCTCATATCAAAAAGCTCCATGGACAACTCAGTCATACGTTTATCTGCATGTTTGAGCAACGACTTCCAGGCTTCTGTTCTATCTGGTTGCTCACGAATGAGTAAAACGTATACCACCGCTCGCGCCGTATAGGAATTTTGTGCCGCGTTTCTCAGCGATTGGGGAATCTGCTGTATCAGTTGATGTACATATTCAACATTTTCCTCCCTGATCACCCCAATCTGGCTAATGGCCTGTTCCGCCGAAGTTAAAATAGCGGTAGTAATGGCAAGTTCCGCACCCAATTTTGAAACTGTGGCTTCTTGCAAATCTGACGGTACTGGCTGGTTAAATTCTGTGTCTACATAGACCCCATCCCAATTGGGTTCAATTTTTCTAATACGTTCTGGCAAAGGAGGATGAGTCGCATTCAGGGATTGCCAGACGCTCCTAATACCATCGGCAAAATAGGCATGACTATATTCCGGGGCAGTAGGGGACTCAATAAAGGAACCAGTATTTAGTCCACCAATTTTTTTCAACGCTCCTAAGATACCATCTTTATTTCGTGTGAATTGAACTGCAGAGGCGTCAGCCAGATATTCCCTTTGGCGACCTATCGCTGCTTTTATCCATTGGCCTAAAATGGTTCCCACATAACCCGCCACTAAAAATATCATGCCGATGACATAAATAAATGGACCAGGAGAAACTCTCTCTTCCCCTGGCTGCTTCTTTCCACTCAACATGTAATAACCCGAAGACCCGAGCAACACTATGCCGTGTACCAACCCGGTTAAACGGAGGTTTAACAACATATCACCATTTAATATATGACTGAATTCATGCGCAATCACAGCCTGGAGTTCGTCACGATTCAAACGAGCTAATGTTCCCTGGGTTACCCCAATAACCGCGTTTGCAGGAGACCGACCCGCAGCAAATGCATTAATCGACGAGTCATCAAGCAGGTATACTCTGGGTACCGTCATTCCAGCGGCAATTGCCATTTCCTCGACTACATTCAACAATCTTCTCGGCTTTAATTCGGCAGTACCTCCCTGTATCAGTCGCCCGCCGAGCATTCTGGCAACAGTGTCACCACCGTCAGACAAATTAATCATTTTGATCATGCTGCCAGTTATAATTAACAGGAATACAAACGCTGAAATTACAAGAAACATTTCCCAGGGGTAGTAGTTTTGTAATGCACTTAGCGAGTAGTCAGTGTTTATGAAAGTAGTGCCTTCTCTATCGGACAGGAAGAAGTACGAAATTAAAAATGCAACGAAATTGGCGAAAACTAAAAGCACGGAAGCTGCTATAAAAAGCAGAAAAAATAGCCGGGTGGTGTTTTTTCTAGCTCTATCCTGGGCTTCAAAAAAATTCATAATTGAATTACTTTCATTAGATGTTCAGAAATATTTTTTAGATTTCGGTACTGGCATGAAAACCGAACAATGACAGCGTGTACAAAAATGACAGCTATTTTATATTATATCCCATCACTCCCAGCGAAAAATCCATGCCCCGAATACCAGCAGTATCATACTGGTTAAACTCAGAACTAAAAGATGATCGGCAATCTGCACCAGACCGGCACCATCGATCATAATTTCGCGCGCCGCTTCTGTCACATGGGTTAATGGCAGTATCAGCGCGAACTTCTGCATCCAGGGGTGCGCGCCTTCGAGCGAAAACCAGACACCTGATAAAAACATCATCGGCCAGCTAAAGAGGTTGAGCAATCCATTAGCGACCTCTTCGCTGGAAATACGCGCAGCAACCACCAGCCCGCAACATATCAGACAAACACTACCCAGCGTGAATACCACAAACAAATTGAAATAACTTCCATGCATTCGAAAATTGAGAAGTAAATCCATACCGATATAAATCAAAGCATTCACCGCCACCAATAGCCATAAGCGTGACAAAATCTGTGCGCTTAAAAACTCCAGAGGGGTAACCGGTGTCGCGTGCAGACGCTTCAACACGCCGAATTTCCGATAGCGCACTATGACATAACCTATACCGAACAACGCACCCCACATGATATTCATCGCGATAACACCGGGTACGACCCAATCGAGGTATCGAACCTCATCACCTGAAACCACGCTTCGCTGCAACTGCTGAGGCGCATTATTAAAAGCG
Source organism: Gammaproteobacteria bacterium (assembly GCA_024222685.1). Lineage (GTDB taxonomy): Bacteria > Pseudomonadota > Gammaproteobacteria. Next base: position 3,369 of record JAAEOZ010000483.1, read on the forward strand.
GCGATCAACAGCTTTTCGACGATATAACCATTTGGCGAAGTTTTATTAATCCAGTATCGAAAATTGTCCGCATCAAATACTAAATCAATCTGGTGGCGCTCGACCTTTTCCAGGTTCTTATCGATGCTATTTAACTCTATAAACTTGATAAACCGGGTTGATCTAAAATTCTGTACTGCTACAACCGGGTTATTTGAACCAGTCAAACCAACTTTAAACTTTTCCGGATTATCCTCGGTAAAAGCGTAGGCAAATACAATAATAATCAATACCGGTAGCAGGATGCTCCACGCAAGCGCAGTACGATCACGAAAAAATTCCGTGTTCCGTGCCACAAACAGCGCATAAATGCGTTTCCAGCTCACGCTCTTAACTCCTTGCCGGTCAGCTCCAGAAATAAATCTTCGAGGTTTCGTGCACGAATTCGTAGTCGGTCAAGCGGTATATTCAGGTTTAGCAAATGTTCAACGGTTTTATTAACATCGCCCGTCAGGATATGCGCATTACCCTCACGGTAAGTAGCAGCAAACTCCGCTTCACCTAATTCTCTAGACAAATCCTGTTCGTCGATCTGAACCACAACATCGTCGAAATGCCTGGCGAGCAAAGCATCCGGCGCATCGTGCGCAATCATTCGACCATGATCCATAATCGCAATTTCGTCGCATAGCTCATAGGCCTCTTCCATATAATGCGTCGTCAGCAAAATAGTTGTGCCTGCCGCTTTAACCTGCCTGACCTGTTGCCACAGGTTTCTTCGTGATTGAGGATCGAGGCCGGTAGTAGGCTCATCGAGAAACAGAACCTTAGGCTGATTGATAAGGGCGATAGCAAGCAACAGGCGCTGCTTTTGCCCACCTGACAGTTTGCGAGTGTCCTGATGTAGAAACTCGGCCAGCGCATAGCGTTCGACCAGCTCATCGATATCGGTCGTCAATGGATAGAAACGACTAAACTGAACCAGTGTCTCGCGAACGGTGACGAAGTCCTGCAGCGCCGTGGTCTGGAACATAATCCCGGCTTCGTTACGAAACTGTCTACCAAGCGGTTTACCCTGATAGAGAATCGTCCCCGAGTCTGGCGTCTTTATGCCTTCCATCAATTCAATCGTGGTGGTTTTACCCGCTCCGTTTGGACCAAGCAGCCCGAAGCAACGACCCCGATCGATATCAAAACTGACATCATTTACTGCTGTGAGCTGGCCAAATTTTTTGACAAGATGGGCGACTTTTAAAATAGTGGGCATGTTCAGATTCTAAGCAGAAGTCCTGACAAAATCCACTGCACTGGCAGCCACTTCTGGGAAGGTTCGTAAGATTTTTTTATCGGCTATAATAACCGTAAAAAATTCAGCAACAATCACTTTCTGCAAACTTCTCTAGCTGACATAAGATCATCCTGTGAAACTTTCAACGCATCCAGCCGAAGCCTTATTCTTCGTGCACTCGTAATGTGCTCCTGAGCTGATATTTTATTTGTTGACAATACTTTTTCCACACAGGCGATTAATTTGCTGTCATTACTACGATCATTATTGCTCTGCCGCTAATATTAACTTATCAAAAAGGTCATCGGGGAAAATTTTGATGGTAATGGCTGACATAACAAGTAATTTTGAAAAATTTACAGTTCGCTTCATTATGGCTTTAGAAAGATACCCCGTCTATTTAACTATCCTGCATAGCTTGACTAAAACGCTATTTCCTGCGCATAACAAATATACTCCAGCACCGTAGGGCGGAAGAGCGCAGCGTAATCCGCCGCATGTCTCATCCACGCTCGCCAACTTCAAGTTTGATCATGCTTCCGCCCCAATCCAGCGGATAAACCTGTGCTTTTACCAGGCTGTGAAAACTCGAATATGGCCAGTCTTTCACCTGTGTTACATGGCCATGTTTAACTGGATTGAAATGAAGATAATCCATATGGCTAGCATAATCCAGGTCATCTCGAATGGTGTGTTCCCAATAGCGTCTTTGCCAGATACCTCTTTCCTGTTTTCTTTGTCGAACTGCGGAGCGATGTTCTGTTTTCGGCAGGCGTCTGGAGAACAAAGTCTTAATAAGTCGTATCCTCTTAACATAATCATCGTCTCCTTTCGGCAGGGTCAAAATAAAATGCATATGCTCAGGTAA
>JAAEOZ010000484.1 GCA_024222685.1 Gammaproteobacteria bacterium
ATTCGCTGCCACAGAACTCCCGCAAATCGGCGATGTTGTCCTGGTAGATAGACAGGTTCTGCTGTGAACCTGCATCAAAAAGAATGATGTCAAAACGCCTGGAAGGAACTCGATGCTGATGAGTAAACTCGGGAATCTCATCGAATGTAATCACTGAAGGCAGCAGTCCCTGTTCTGCGGCAATTCTGGTGGCAAGACTAGCCCCAAGGACCGTGGAATCGGTGACCAGCAGTATTTTTTGTGCCTTGGCTTTCTGCTCTTCGTCAATGTGCTCCTCGACGAGTTGGTTCACATCGATAGTTTGCAGTGAAATAGTAAACCAAAAGGTGGAACCCTCGCCCTTGTTGCTGGTGACACCTATTTCACCACCCATTAGTTCTACCAGGTGTTTACAGATAGAAAGACCAAGGCCTGTTCCTCCGTAACGTCGTGTGGTTGAGCTATCGGCCTGGGAAAACGAATTGAATATCTGTTCCTGTACATGATGATCGAGTCCGATTCCGGTGTCTCGAATAGCCACCTTGACAGTTACCTGATCACTGTTCCTATCGATGATCTCCGCCGATATTTCGATGTAACCGTGTTCGGTAAACTTGATCGAGTTGCCACATAAATTCGTGATGATTTGTTGAACCCGTGACGGATCTCCCATGAAATTGTTGCTAAATAACTTCAAATCAGGGGTGCAAACGAGTTCCAATCCCTTATTTTGTGCCATTTCCGCAAACATGGCTCCCGTGGTTTCGAGGATATCGCCAGGGCAAAATGGCGTTATCTCCAACTCCATTTTTGAGGCTTCGATCTTTGAAAAATCAAGCACATTGTTAATGATGGACAACAAGCTGTTGCCGGACTCCCGCAATGTCACCACGAAATCATGTTGCCTGCTATCCAGGCTGGTATGCGACAGTAGCTCCATCATGCCGAGCATTCCGTTAATAGGAGTTCGAATTTCGTGACTCATATTCGCTAAAAATTCACCCTTTGCACGACTGGCCTCTTCCGCAGCTTCGCGCTCCAGACGTTCTTTTGCCGCGGTTGATTCGATAGCGGCAGTAATATTCTTTTTCAGTTCTTTTTCCATGAAAACAAAAGATTGCGCCAATCGTCCAACTTCGTCTGTGTACTTCAATGGTAGATTGGCAATTTGATCCGAGGATTTTGACTCTTTGGTAAAATCAACTTTTGGTAATTGTTTCGCGTATTCGCTAAGTACTTTAAGTGGTTTCGATATCTTCGAAACGAAAACGAAGGTAAACACCGTGCTGACCAGAAAAATAAGGCCGATTACCAGCATTTGCCGACGCAGCACCACTTTTCCCGGAGC
>JAAEOZ010000485.1 GCA_024222685.1 Gammaproteobacteria bacterium
CAGTTAACTTCTTTGAATAAGCGGTGAATACTTCAGCTACGTAGTTTCGATGACTGAAAATAGCCCCGGCGATAATTGATTTTATCTGACTGAATACTTTACTGGATGAAGAATCCAGAAAAAATACTTCATCCAGCTCGCGGCCGATAAGCTGTGATCGTGTCCAGCCAAATAAATTCTCTGCAGTGTTATTTAAATCTATGATCCTGGCATTGGAATCAATCGTGACTACAGAATAAATTGACGCATTTATAATGTCGCGTATCTGGTTTTCGCGCTCCTCAAACTTGATTGAGCGATTAATGTTTTCATGAGTATTATTCGCCATTTTCAGGGAACTGGAAATGATGATGAGAGTATAAAGGCCTATTACCGTTGCCATCGCCTTTGATCCTTCAACTTCGGAAGCCCACATAGTTAGTACTAAAGGTAATAGCGTCAGTGCCATAAAAACGACGCTGAGTCGCCGTAGCCCGTTCATAGAAGTCATTGCCGCAGCGGTAATGCCTGCAATGGCGAGTACAGAAATAGACATTAGAAAAGGTTTCGCTGGATCAATAAATAATAATGAAACAGCTCCCCAGCCGATCCCTGACAAAACGATATTGAGACCAAGTAAATGGAGATACCGAGTCTCACCGAATAGACCTTTACGCTGATAAAGGTAGCCGATGATGCCGCGAGTAACAAATAGCGTAATGATGTAGCCGGTCCAGCCGAATGCCACTATGTGCGGAAACTGGCCAATGTAAAAATAACACAGGAATGATGCTGCGAGTATCCCACCGAACACAGAATTGGGTAAATTCCGATTAATCTGACTGAGTAGCAGTCTGAGAAACTCGGAGTTACCGATGGAACCAGGAGACATGAGTTTAACTGGTCTTCCACTCAAAGTGAGCGATGGCGATATTTCCCTTACCTTCATAGCTTAAGGAGTCACAGAGGTCTTCAATGAGCAAAATACCTCGACCGCTAAGTCGCGTTGCTTCTCCGGCAGTAGACTGGTGATTGCGGTAGTTAAATCCATTGCCGCTATCTTCAATGCGTAAAACAATGCGCCGAGTGTCGCTGAATTGCTCCGCGGCCAGATCGAACGATACCTGGCCATAGTCGAGGTCTTCCAGCCTTGTTTTGCGTTCTTCAAAATAGCGTGCAAAGCCGACTGGGTCGGCCTTCAAAGAAGAATCCAGCCCGAGTACACCGTGGTCAAGCGCATTTACATATAATTCTGTTATGGCGGTGAAAAGTGATTGTCGTTGGCTTTCGAGTTCCTCCAGTTCCAGAATCTGGTTTACTATGATTGGCACAGGGTTGGTTTCGCGCAGACGGCTACCCTTAAAGTTTAGCGTCATTTTCCACTCGCCCTGCCTGGTGGCTTTTTTAACAATATTTTGACTGTCTGTATGTTCAATCTGAGGTAGTAACGAACTTACACAATTCAGCTCGACCAGAGTGACGTCATCAACCTGAGTCATGTCGCCGCAAAAACTATCAAGTTCGCCAAATATCTGATCATAAACGCCATTAATTGAAGCACTCGTTATTGCCCGCTCCAGTCGATCTTCACCAAATTCCTGATCTTCAGGGTTACGTGCCTCTGTGAGACCGTCGCTGAACATCAATATTTTGTCATTAGGATTGATCGCGACGTACTGTGAAATTTCTTTTGGATCAATATCGGCGATAACACCAAGCGGCAGGCCTTTCGATTTAAAGCGTTGTTTGATCTGATTGTTACTACCATCGATTAACAGCATATCCGGCATACCGGCATTAAATATTAGTGCATGTTCGAGGCCGTAGTCGACGACTACCAGTTGTACACCGAAAAACATGCCAACCGGCAAAAGCATCTTTAGCTTTTTATTAATGCCGACCAGGACCTCGCCGGGACTGAAGCCCTTAGATGTCATCGCATGAAAAACTTCCGAAACCGGCATTGCACCGAGCGCTGCGGATAGCCCGTGGCCGGTAAAGTCGCCGATCAAAAAGAACAGGTCACGCGAAGGAGAATATGCCGATAACAACATATCACCGCTAAAGGTCCCGGCCGGTCGAATGCTGGCGCTGATATTCGGATTGCTAATATTGGTTCCCTGGATAGCATTAATGAAGACGGATTCGGCTATTTCCTGTTCACGATGAATCATGCTGTACATGCCTTCAATTTCCTTATTCAGCGCAGCGATGCGTTGCATTGCGCGAATTTTTGCCTGCAAGATGAACTTGTCGTATGGTTTCACCATAAAGTCATCACCACCGGCTTCGATACAGCGGTTGAGAGACTCTTCGTCTGTCATTGCAGTGAGGAAAATTATTGGCACGAATCGATTGCCAGTCTCAGCCTTGATTTGAATGGTGGCTTCATAACCATCGACTTCTGGCATCATCACGTCCATAAAAATGATGCTTGGTTGTTCGCTGTGAAACAGGTCTATAGCTTCCTGCCCATTTACTGCTTCGATAGTATCGTAGCCCTGTTTTTTGAGTAGGGATTTCAAAATGAGCCGATTGGTCATTTCGTCATCAACTATTAGTGCGGTACCGGGATTTTGAACTGTCATAGTGTGATAAACAGGATCATTGCGATCTACCGTCAACAATCTCTATTTTATTATTCCTGCAAAAGAGCGAACCTCTTTCTATCTAGTACATCTGGCTGGTAAATCAAGTTTATTAGCCGCTTCGAGCGTTATTTCGGCAGCGATTCAGATGCTGGCCAGCCCAGCTTTTTAGCTAGCCCTGAATGCCGTTGCTCAGGATTCTGGCAGGCGTACTCAAGGGCATATTCGTTTGCGTAAATCGATAACTCGTTACGTGCACGGGTTATTCCAGTATAGAGCAGCTCTCGTGATAAGGCGCGCCTTTGATGGTGGCCGGGCAAAATCAGCAATACTGAATCAAACTCGGATCCCTGTGACTTGTGTACCGTCATGGCCCAGGCCGGACCATGATCAGGTAGATTATTTATCGTAATCTGTCGTATGCCCTGCTCAATGTCACGAAAACATGCGTAAAGGCGATCATCGCTAGCTCGCCATAGCAGACCGACATCACCGTTAAACAGGTCAAATTCATAATCATTGCTGTGAATCAGGATGGTTCTGCCATGATACTGTTCGTCTGATGCTATCCAGCCACGAGTACGCATAGCCTGTTCTATACGCCGGTTGATTTCAAATATACCGAGGGCACCATTACGAACAGCACAGAGTACGCGAAAAGATTCAAATGCTTCAAATGCCCTCTCGATAGATGTCGCCTCGATGACAGATTGATATCGATCCAGGATTTGTTGCAGAATTGGGCTTTCAAGCTGCTCTGAATGATTCTTCAGCCAGAAGACACTCTGCTTCGCCTGAGTGGCCAGATCGAGCACAGCTTTACTATTACCGATGTTTACCTGATCCGCCAGGCGGCCGATTTCGCCTGTGGCATCGAATCGATAACTCTCACTGAGAAATGCGATTGAGTCTGCCACTGGATAATTCCCGGCCATGATATTCGAATCACCATTTTCGATTTGCAACACATTATTGAGCCAGTCGGACTGATCTCTGGAATAGATTATCGGTAACCCCCGCCCGGTCATATCGGCGAGTACGCTGCCGGCGGCGACGGAGGCAAGTTGATCGCGATCGCCGAGCAAGATCACTCTGGCCTGCGGCGGTAACGCATCGAGTAATTGATACATGAGGGTCAAATCTACCATCGAAGCTTCGTCGACGATGATGCAGTCCACGGGTAGTAGATGCTGGTTGTCGAATTTCACACCACTTTGTCCATATCCGAGTAAGCGATGAATAGTTAATGCGCGTTTTGGCAAAAGCGCCCTCTGTTGATCGCCTGGTTCGATAGTGTCCATGCGTTGCCGAATAGATTCCATGAGACGAGACGCCGCCTTACCTGTGGCCGCAGCCAGTACGATACGCAAATCAGGCTGTTGTCCAATCAGAACACGTAGTATGTTGATAACGGTGGTCGTTTTACCGGTTCCCGGGCCACCTGAAATGAGTGCAAAGCGTCGCCGTAGCGCCACGGCGACGGCCAGTTTCTGTTGTTGATAGCTATCATCAGGGTAGAGGTTTCTGAGCATCGATTTGAATTTCTGCGGATGTGGCAGATCTACCGTTTCCAGGCGGCCTGAAATAGATTCTGCGAGTTGACTTTCATAATGCCAGTAACGGTAAAGATAGAGCCGGTCATGCTCGAGGATCAGCGGGCTGATTTCACCGGGCAAACCTACCGCAGGAGACAGAAGTAATTCACTTCGCCAGTGACCCAGACTCGGTGCGACAGGTAGCGCGTCCATTTCTACCCACTGACTGGTAAACAAAGGCATTGACTGATAATGATTCAGATCGATGCAAACGTTTCCCTGCTGACTGGATTCGCTCACCAGTGCGGCTGTACAGGCAAGAAGGCTATCCATGGATTGATCGCTTTGATCAGCGATAAACTCACCAAAGTATCGGCTCAGTGAAGAAATTTCCCCCCGCCGTGCCAGTGTTTCAAGAATCTGGCTCATTTCTGTACTATCGCGTTGTGATAGTTGAGTAATGCATCGAGAGCTTCGATATCGGCCTGTGTGGGGCATTCGAAATAAACACCGAAATCACTGGCATTGTTTTTACGCATTGCGCGCAGGAACAGATAGTAGGCACCACCAAAATGAAGCTGATAACTATAGTCCTTGATCCGTTGCCGAAGATAGCGGTGCAAAGCGATGGAATAAAGCAATAGTTGCAAATCATAGCGTCTATCCAGCATAGCCTGCTGGAGGTTTTCCTGAGAGTAATCTGCCAGACTGTTTCCGAGATAGTTACTTTTGTAATCAGCCAGGTAATATTTACCATCATATTCAAATACCAGATCAATCACGCCGGTGACTATTCCGCGAAAGTCCTGCGCGGCGATAACGTTTGCGGGCGGGTTTTGCCTGTCAGCAAAAAACTGGTTGATTCCAGCTATATCCGCATGATCGAGTGCGAAATCGAAAGTCAGCTCGTTGAGTCTCTGTTGATTCGACAGAACCGATAGTTTAAGGCCGGGCTGGATTAAAGTGGTTTCAACAACTTGTTGGACCCAGTGGCAAACTTGAGGTATTCGATCATCCAGTTCGAGGCCGAATTTCGGCGCATAACGTCGTAACAGTTCGGCGCATTGTGAGTCGATATCTGCATTGAAATCAAGATGCTCGAATACCGCGTGTAAAAACAGGCCGACATGACTACCAGCGGGGAAATTGAGTATGGCATCTCCTCGCGGGTCTCTGTCTGAAGCCGCGGATGGTTGGTGAATATCACGAGTCAGGCTCGAGAAACTACTGATACGCCAGCTGTGCTGCATCACGGCATCATATTCTCGAGCCTGAATATCGGCTGTAGTCTGGCTTTTTCCAATTACTTTGCTGTCAGGCCGCGAGGTTGGCAAGCACAGTATCTCTATTTCACCAGCAGCATTGCAGGCAAAAGACTGAAGCTCTTCTGGCAATGCCAGTGGAGCAGGAATACCGCTTGCAGCGGTAAGGTTTAATTGCTCTGGCGTCTGTTTCGAATGCAGTAAATATGCCATAGCCGTCTGACTGCTATTGCCGGACCGTCCTCGCAAACCAGCTTCTCCCCAGGCCAGATAAACCTTGCTTCGTGCGCGAGTCAGTGCCACATACAATAGTCGAATATCCTCCGCGAGGCGTTCTTTATCGGCACCCAGGCGATGCCGATCGATATTTTCAGAACCCAGATCAATGACAGCTCTGAGTGCTTCATTATGAAAATAAACCGGTTGATCCTGATTCGCAGTTATTGCGTAGCAGTCCCATAGATAGGGTAGAAAAACGACCGGGAACTCGAGCCCCTTACTCTTGTGAATGGTAATAATTTTTACCAGTGATTGATCACTCTCAAGGCGTAGTTCGGCCTCTTCTGAAGTATTGTTCTGTCGTTGATGATGAAACCAGTTGAGTAAGTTATCTATTCCATTACTGGTCAGAGACTGTTGTTGCAATAGTTCTGCCAGGTGGAGCAAATTTGTCAGCCTTCTTTCAGCCTGGTCGCGCACGGCGAGTTTTTCGGCAAGCTTGAAAGCCTGCATCATGTGCTGGAACATCGGGATAAATCCGCGAGACAGCCAGATATGATTCAGCTGCCGAAAACGCTCTATCCAGTTTTGCCAGCTCAGCTCATTGCCTGAAATTTCAATCATATGCTGGTGATCGAAATTTAGCAGCTGGCTGGCCAGTGACTGACGCATCTTACTACGATTGCCGGGATGAGCTACCGCATTGAGCAACAATGACAACCCCATCGCTTCCTGACTATTAAATACTTTGTCTCTGCCGATTGCTATAGCCGCAACACCGCTAGTTTCGAGCGTCTTACGAATTGCTTCGCCCTGAGATGAGGTTCGCACCAGGATAGCAATATCACCAGCGCTCAGGGTTTTGCCATTTATGCTGGCCCGGTTATGCTGGCCAGCCCTGAGCAGAGAGACGACTTCTGCTGTCACCGCACTATTTATCATATCACCGGCTTTCTGCTTGCTTAGCGGTTTATTGTCGCTGCCATGTGGGATCTGCCAGAGTGTCAGTGATGTTTGTGCCTGGGAATCAATTTCCAGAAATGATGAAGCATTTATCTCTGCTGCGCCAGCCGGTAAAAACTGAATCGAATCAGAATAGATAAATGGATCCTTTCTACTGGAGAAAAAATGATTTACCGCATACACCAAACCGGGTTGGGATCGCCAGTTGGTCTTAAGTACACAATGCTGAATATTAACGGCCTGTCTTGCCAGCATATAGGTAAAAATATCGCCACCGCGAAAACTGTAAATCGCCTGCTTGGGATCACCGATTAAAGTCAGGCTTATGTCATTGCGCTTAAAATAAACGCGGGAGAAAATACTAAACTGAGCATGATCGGTATCCTGAAACTCATCGATCATAGCGACCGGAAACTGTTTTCGGATAATCGAAGCCAGTTGTGAACCGGTAGCGGAATGTAGGGCCTGCTGGATAAAATCGATTAAATCCTGATACGAAAGTTTCTGATTTGCTTTCTTATGGCAAAGCACCTGCGCGCTACAGTCCTTATAAGCCTGCTGAAGAGCAGTTGATCGAATAGTTGCCACCAGTCTGTTGAGCTTATCGACAATCGATGCGACTCCACGGAAAAACTCGTGCTCGAGATTTGTATCACTCCCCCTTTTGCTGGGGGTTGAATGATGGTGAAGAGCGGCAGTGCTCAAATAGCATATTTCATCCGCCACAGGAAGCAGGCAATCCGAACCGAAGTAGTTGTCGACATTCTCAAAAAAGGCTTCGACATTATTCCTGTGATAAGGCAGCTTGATGCTTCGACTAAGTGCTTTGCTCGATCGAATGATGTTCATAACGGGCTGTTTAAAACTATTCCACTGTATTGCCAGTTCGCGTAGGGCGGGTTCAAATGAATATATAGTGGCGTAAAGCTCGGAAAGCGGCTGGTTTTTTTCAGGTAGAAAAGAGGCCGAAGCTTTTTTCCGGATTTCATTTATTTGCCTGGTGAAAGATTCGAAATTATGAATGGCTTTGTTGAATAGCAACCACTCGGTGGCATGCAAGCTGTAGCTATGACAACGCCACCAGTCCTTAATAGCCTGTTGCCAGAGATCACTATCGTCAGCAAGAATTTCGCTTTCAAAATATTGCAGGCCTGGTAACGCGTGGTCCTGAATTACGCGCTGGCAAAAGCTATGGATTGTTGAAATAGCGGCCTGGTCCATGATAGCCAACGCGTGTCGAAGCCTTCGTATCTGTGTTTGCTGAATTTCAGCAGAGCCAGTTTTAAACTGGTCGAACAATAGTGACAGGAATTCGTCGCCAGAGTTTTCCTTACCAAGAACAATCTGTAGTGCCTGAAATAGACGAAGTCGAATACGGCCGCGAAGCTCTTCAGTTGCAGCATTGGTGAAAGTTACCACCAGAATTTTTGGTGGCATTGTTCCCTGCAGAACATGACGTAGGTAGAGGTTGGCTATGGTGTAGGTTTTGCCGGTACCTGCGCTGGCCTCTATCAGTTTCAGGCCGCCGAGATCGATATTCAATACCGTCTCGGAGTCTAGCAGCAGTGACTCGTTCATAGCGTCACCTTTTGCCTGAGGGCAAATTGATAAAACGCCGATGCGTATTTTTCAAAGGCTGGATGGTACAGTGGAATTTGATCCGACCTGCGTATAGCAAGCTGTATGTAGTCATCTTCTTCGTCCCCTTTTACCGGGCTGAAGCTGGATGATCGCCAGGCATCGAAAGCTTTTTTCAATGCTTTGTCGTGGTCGGCTTCGAGAGCAAAGGCGAAGCTGCTCTTTGGAAAAACAGGCAGAATTTGACTTTGCCCCAAAAAAAATAATTCGCAATAATCAAACAGGATTTTCATCGCCTGGCTTTGATCTGTTTTAGTAAAAGCTATAGTCTGATCAGGTGTGATCAGGTAACTACGGTCATCATCGTCATATTGCTCGGTGGCACAGAGGCAGAGATGCTCTATCCATAGTTTGAGGAAATTCGAACCATTCAGCCGGCTCGCACTATGGTGCATGAGGCCTTTGCCGGGATAGTAGTCTGCTATTTCACCGAATATACAAAAATCACCTTCCAGTCCTGGATTTACAATAATAGTTTCTCTGGGAATGTCGCAGAAGTTTTTCAGTTGTTGCAACCAGTCCTGGTTCTGTCGCTGAATATTATCGAATGCTATCTGGCCGGCGACACCATGCGGCAGCAGGCTTTCAGCATTTAGCTTATTATATGAATCACTTCGACCCTTTAACAGGCTGCTGGAAAGTCGAGATTTTAGCTGCCAGCTAGAAATGGAATCGAGTGAAAAGCTCTCGTCATTATCATATTCATCAACACGCTCAAAAAATATCTTCAGATTTGTGTTGATAAAATACCTGATCGGATGCGCCAGGAAACGCTGTAGATTTTTCAGGTCGATATTGATTCGATCATCATTATTAACAGCCCGAACTTTCTGTGGCCAGGATAGTTTTTCCAGGGCTCGCACAGGCTTCTGTGTATACCGAGCCACATTGCACCAGCTAGTATCGTAGCTGAATAGTGGATCGGTGAAATTATCGGTCGAGAATGCCTGCATTGGATGCAGCTGGATTAACTCGGAACATAGCTTACCAGCGGTAGCTGTCTGAGCATCGATAAAATCGATGAATTCATTGACTAGAACAGATGGTTGACATTCGCTATTGTCTTTAAGACTGCGACCCGTATAACTCATGTAGAAGCTGTGACGTGCGGACAATAATGTTTCCAGCATTAAGTAGCGATCTTCATCTCCACTGCTCGGATCTCCGAGCTGGTGTTGCTGATTTAGAATATCGAAATCATATGATGCCAGGCGACGTGGAAATGCATTATCATTCATGCCTAACAGGCAAATAACTTCGAAAGGAAGATTGCGCATAGGGCGCATTCCACAAAATGTAACACCGCCTGAAAATAAACGCCCCTGACGTCGTTGTTTACCAAGTTGCATTTCCATCCAGTGTCGAAGTAATGATGATGTTATGCTGCAATTATCAGCGAGGTTTAGCGTATCGATACAATCGCGAACTTCCTGCAGATGATCTTCTGCAGGATCTACTTCGGTA
>JAAEOZ010000486.1 GCA_024222685.1 Gammaproteobacteria bacterium
CATTAATACCGACTCGAATATTCATGTCTGTTCTCCTAAAATTAAGAAAATGAAATAAATTAGTGTTATTCTGCGACAGTACCGCAAACCTGATTGACGGCATCGATAACTTTTTCAATAGTAAAACCGAAATAAGCAAATAACTCCCGGGCGGGTACAGACTCGCCGAAAGAGTCTATACCCACAACTGCACTGTCGAGACCGACATATTTATACCAGCTCTGTGTGACAGCCGCTTCAACCGCAGCGGGCCAGTCACACTATCCGGTAGCACAGATTCCCAATATTCTTTTGACTGTCAGACAAACATAGTAGTACTCGGGATCGAAACAACACGCTTTCACGAGACTTGCAACTAAGCCTAGATACCTAAGTTACACATCAGTCAAAATAGCCAATCAAACAATAGTCCCTTGTACTGGAAAAATTATTTTATTAGACTATTCTGTTAGCATATTTGCCCGCATATCCGGGCGCTGTCATGTAAGGGGCGCTGCGACAGAATTTCTGCCAGGCTTGCACGACAGTATTGAATAACGGCGCTCATAAATAGATATCTACAGGTTTATTTATGAACGACAATACCTCTAACGTTTCCAATTCTTTTATCTTTACCTCCGAATCGGTTTCTGAGGGCCATCCCGACAAAGTCGCCGATCAAATTTCCGACGCAGTACTCGATGCTCTGCTAAAACAGGATATTCGTTCGCGCGTTGCCTGCGAAACGCTGGTCAAGACTGGCATGGTTATGCTCGCCGGAGAAATCACCACCGACGCGTGGGTCGATACCGAGGCGCTGGTTCGCGAAACGCTCTGCGCTATTGGTTATGACAATCCGCAATGCGGCTTCGATGGTAATACCTGCGCCGTTCTTACCGGCCTCGGCAAGCAATCCAGCGATATCGCCATGGGTGTAGATGAGTCCGAGAACCATGAACAGGGTGCAGGCGATCAGGGTCTGATGTTCGGATATGCCAGTAATGAAACCGATGTTTTAATGCCTGCACCGATTACCTATGCACATCGACTGGTAAGACGTCAGTCGGAAGTAAGAAAATCCGGAGAATTGTCCTGGCTACAACCAGATGCCAAAAGCCAGATTACTTTTCGCTACGAAAATCACAAACCGGTCGGCATAGAAGCTGTCGTTCTATCAACTCAACATAGCGAAGACATCGACTTATCCAGCCTGCGAGACGCCGTTATTGACGTCATTCTTAAACCGATTTTACCTGCAGAGTGGTTTAGTCAGTGTAAAAGCGAAAATATTCACGTCAATCCTACCGGCAGGTTTGTTATCGGAGGACCAGTCGGCGATGCAGGCCTCACCGGGCGTAAAATTATCGTTGATACCTACGGAGGTATGGCACGTCACGGCGGTGGTGCTTTCTCAGGCAAGGACCCGTCTAAAGTCGATCGATCCGCGGCCTATGCTGCTCGCTATGTCGCCAAGAACATCGTTGCAGCAGGCATCGCTGAGCGTTGCGAAATTCAGGTATCTTACGCAATCGGTGTAGCCGAGCCGACCTCAATAAGTGTAGAAACTTTTGGTACCGCCAGGATTGACGATAGCAAAATTATCCAGTTAATCAGGCAGCACTTCGATTTACGCCCCAAGGGCTTGATCGCGATGCTCGATTTATTGCGACCTATTTACCAGCAAACCGCTGCATACGGGCATCTCGGCCGTGAAGACATCGATTTGAGCTGGGAAAAAACGGACAAGGCTGAAGCTCTACGAGCCGACGCAGGTCTGTAATCCACGCCCATATCCCAGCCATTTTAATCAAACAGGTTTATTTATGAACGCTACTGCAAAAGATGCATTAAATCAGGACTTTCTTGTCGCCGACCTTTCACTGGCCGACTGGGGTCGTAAGGAAATCAATATAGCCGAAACCGAAATGCCCGGACTGGTATCGCTGCGTGACAAATACGGCAACGAGGCTCCTCTAAAAGGTGCACGTATCGCCGGTTCATTACATATGACAATTCAGACCGCAGTATTGATCGAAACACTTGTGGCACTCGGTGCCGAAGTACGTTGGGCTTCCTGCAATATATTTTCTACACAGGATCATGCTGCTGCAGCTATAGCTGAATCCGGCGTACCGGTGTTTGCTTTCAAAGGCGAAACACTGGAAGATTACTGGCAATACACTCATCGTATTATGGAATGGCACGACGGCGGTGCACCGAATATGATTCTGGATGATGGTGGTGACGCTACCATGCTAATCAATCTCGGCAGTAAAGCAGAAAAAGATATCTCCGTGCTCGACAATCCCGGCAGCGAAGAAGAAGTTGTGTTATTTGCTGCAATTAAACAGAAAATCGCAGAATCACCCAACTGGTACTCGACTATTCTGAAAAACATTCGCGGGGTTACAGAAGAAACCACGACAGGCGTTCACCGTCTTTATCAGATGCAGGCCCGTGGTGAACTGCCGTTTCCGGCATTCAATGTCAATGATTCGGTTACTAAATCGAAATTTGATAATTTATATGGTTGCCGTGAATCTCTGGTGGATGGTATTAAACGTGCTACCGATGTCATGATTGCCGGTAAAGTTGCTTTGGTTCTGGGGTATGGCGATGTTGGCAAAGGTTGTGCTCAATCCTTAAAAGGACTTGGTGCTACTGTTTGGGTTACCGAAATCGATCCGATTTGTGCTTTACAGGCGGCTATGGAAGGATTTCGTGTCGTGATCATGGAAGACGTATGCAATCAGGCCGATATATTCGTCACTACCACTGGTAACTTTAACGTCATTCGACACGAGCATATGATCGAGATGAAAGATCAGGCCATCGTCTGTAATATCGGCCACTTTGACAATGAAATAGAAGTCGCTGAGCTCAAGCAATACGAATGGGAAAACATTAAGCCACAGGTCGATCACATTATTTTCCCGGATGGGAAACGTATCATCCTGCTTGCTGAAGGTCGACTGGTTAACCTCGGCTGTGCGACTGGACATCCCAGTTTTGTCATGTCTAATTCATTCACCAATCAGACACTGGCACAGATAGAGATTTTCTGTAATCCCGACAAATACGGAAATGAAGTCTACACCCTGCCAAAACATCTTGATGAAGAAGTCGCGCGTTTGCACCTGGAAAAAATTGGCGCTAACTTAACTCGCCTGACCAGGGAACAGGCAGACTATATCGGTGTTGATCAGGATGGTCCTTACAAGCCTGAGCATTATCGCTATTAAGCCGGTTGATATAGCGGGTGGCTGATTTTGCGACTATCACGCACATACCTCAATCAGCCACTCGCTACTGGTTCAACTGTTGCATTAGATCGGGACCACTCGCACTACATTCGTAATGTTCTGCGCTTAAAATCAGGCGCCTCAATTGCCCTGTTTAATGGTACTGACGACTGTGATTATCGGGCAACACTTCGCTTTGAGGGCAGGAATACCACCGCCGAGATTGTTTCCTGCGAGTGTCTGATATCTGATTCTGAACTTGAAAGTGAAGTAATACTGGGGGTTAGCCGTAGTGATCGTATTGACTTCAGTATTCAGAAATGTACCGAACTCGGTGTCAATCGTATTTGTATTTTCAATGCTCAGCACAGCCAGAATCCTGCAAAACAAACCCAACTGGAAAAACGTTTGGCGCACTGGCTGGCGATCGCCATCAAAGCCTGCGAGCAATGTGGTCGTCACCGAATTCCAGAAATCAGGTTTTATTATCAAATAGAGGAAATGCTCGATAACTGCAACCATGCAGGAAGTAAATTCCTACTCGATTTCAACGGCCCCGGATTACCTGGACTTTTATCCACAAAGCAGGCAGATATTCAGGTTTCCCTGCTAACAGGTCCAGAAGGTGGGCTTGCTCAAAGAGAAATTACACTTGCAAAAGAACAGGGATTTTTGCCAGCGCAGTTGGGACCACGAGTTTTGCGCACTGAAACTGCAGCCATAGCCGGCCTCACAATTATACAGGCGATCTGGGGTGATGTCGCTTAGCGACTCAGATTGTCAAGCTTTTCCTGACTGAGTTGCGGTCTTAAATCCCTTGCAATCGCGTCGAGATTGGGTATTAGCAGAACCAAATCTTCATTATCTAACCGAGACAGTAAATACTGGCTTAGATCATCATCACTACCTGATTCGATTTTCAATTCTTCAGCCAGATAGCCGCGAGGTATATCCTGAATATGTATACCTACATATGGCAGTTCTTCATCTTTTTCTGGATTGTAGACAATACCAATACGTGACCTCGGACCAATATTTACAGTATCGATTCCACACATCTGCTCAACAGAAACAACTGGCACATAAACACCTCGCCATAATACTACACCTAGAAACCATTCCAGGGTATCTTCGAGTCTTCTCGGCCTCGAAAAGCCAATAACTTCCGATACAGCGGAATTGGGGACAACCAGGCTAATTGTTGACAAAGGTAACAGCATACAACGAACCGCCTGATTTTGACTCATTGCAAACCTCTTAATGCTGCCTTGATATTACTAATCAATTCATCTTCCAGATACGGCTTACCCATATAATTAGTCACACCGATATCAAGTGCACGCTGCCGATGTTTTTCGCCAGTACGAGAGGTTATCATGATGATTGGAATCCTGGAAAACTGGGGTTCATTTTGCATATGTGAGGCTAACTCGAAGCCATCCATTCGTGGCATTTCTATATCTAGCAACATAACATCAGGTTGAACATCTTCCAGCTGGGCGAGTGCATCAACGCCATCTTTTGCGGTGACGACACGATATTTATGTCTTTCCAGCAGCTTACTGGCGACACGTCGCATAGTAATTGAGTCATCAACAACCATTACGGTTGCCTGAGGCAATTGTAAAGCCTGGTTAGACTCGCTGGTCACCGCTATCTCAGTGTTATATACGACTTTAATCTCACCACCAGTGCTATGGCGCACGAGGCCACCAATATCAAGTATGAGAACAACGCTACCATCAGCAAGTATGCTGGCCCCAGCAAGCCCTTTCACCTGGCTCAGCTGTTTGCCCAGGGACTTAACCACAATTTCACGATTACCTAATAGCTCGTCGACATGCAGCGCCACCCGAATATCACCCGAGCGTATCAATATCACCGGCTGCTTAAACTGCTCATCATCTGTTGCGCTAAATTCTGATCCTGCACCTACAAGTTGAGACAGATAATGCAGGGTGAATTTTTGTCCGGAAAAATCCAGCTCAGGTTTTTCTGACTGATAATGCTCTATCAGTTTATAAGTTTCGAGTCGTGTAATACCCTCAATATTTATTAAAGGAACAGCATAAGTTTCGTCACCAGTACGCACCAGAATTGCCTGATTTATCGACAATGTGAAAGGCAGTCTGGCAATAAACGTAGTACCACTCTCTCCCGTTTCGATTTGCAGTGTGCCACCGAGCTGTTTTATTTCTATGTCCACTACATCCATGCCAACACCACGCCCAGATAACTGGGTTACCTGCTCAGCAGTGCTGAATCCCGGCTCGAGGATATACTGCACCAGATCGACATCGGCAACAGGCTGATCCTGGATCATCAAACCTAACTGCAGCGCACGACCACGAACTTTATCCAGGTTAATGCCAGTACCGTCATCGCTGACTCGAATCACAATATCAGAACCTTCACGACTGATATCAATACTAATCCGGCCAACTTCCGATTTGCCTCTGTTTACTCGCTCAACAGGTGCCTCAATTCCATGTGCTATTGCATTTCGAATAATATGCTCCAGTGGCGCAACCATGCGATCAAGTACTTTATTGTCAACCTCATTGTCAGCACCAGTGACTTCGAGTTCGGCTTTTTTAGCCAGTTCCTGGCTGGTTTGTCGAACAAGGCGCCTTAAGCGGGAAAGTAAACCGGAAAACCTGACCATACGGCTCTTGATGAGCCCATCCTGCAAGTCGGTATTAACACGCGATTGCTGAAGTAACAGGGTTTCTGAATCCTTGACCTGTTCTCCCAGCATATTCTGTAAACTTGATAAATCGTTAACGCTCTCGCTTAGCGAACGCGATAACTCCTGAATCATGGTATACCGATCGAGCTCCAGTGGATCAAAATCATCATCATGCTTGGTGTGAGTCTGATGACTGTAGTGTATTTGTGCGTCGGTTTCGGCTTCCAGGCTACGCAACTGATTCTTTAATCGCATGATTGTCTGGCCGAGTTCACCAAGATGAGACCCCAGCCCAGCTACCTGTTGCTCCATCCGAGCCCGATATATACTGACTTCGCCAGCGGAATTAACCAGATTATCAAGTAAATCTGATCGAACGCGAATAACATCCTGAGTGTGCCGATCTGCACCCTGAGGAGCACCTTCATCATTGATATTATCGGAGACATTATCAATGCTGTCACCATAGCCTTCGGCTTCGGATTCACGTACTTCGTCTATCTGGCTGGACAGACCTCCTCGACGCAACTTTTTGAGTTCCGCCACCTTTGTACTGGAGTCAGTTAGCGGCACGTCATCCCTGGCTTCATTCACCTGGCGATGCAACATGTCGAAGCTATCTTTTAACAGGTCTACCAGGTCTTCGTCCTTTTCGACTCGATTATCGATAACAGCTATGAACATCGATTCAAGCTCATGACTGAGATCACCAATTGATTCAAGCTCAGCCATTTTTGCACCACCTTTTAGTGTGTGCAGATAACGCTGTAATTCCATTACCGCGGTATAATCATGATTCCCACTTTCATCGACTTCCTGGTCAACCCAGCGATGCAACGTGTGATCGCTCATTTCCAGTAGCTCATTAGCTTCGTCGACGAATATCGTCAGGAGTTCATTATCTGCCTCCGGAGGCACTTCGCTCATCATCGTCAGAGTATCGATGAAATCAGAATTCACCTGATCCTGATCCTCTGGTAATTCAACAGTGTGCTCTTCGAGATCTTCTGCCAAAGCTTGAAATTTTTCTATCAAATCAACTGGAATGGCTGGAAGTCTATGAGTTTCCACCAGCTCTGAAGTGAGCTCACTGAGAGATTTACAACCCTGTAGATACAAGGTAACAATCGTGCTGTCGAACGCCAGAGTCTGTGCCATTGCCGCTTTTATAGGCTTTTCCATTAACCCGGCAAGTTCTCCAATGCTGCTTATATCGGCAGTACGAGACGCTCCATGAATAGTGTGTAGCGCGCGATAAATGTCTTCCCCGGGCCTTAGCTCTCCATTTTTTTCCGCTGTTTCAAGGTCGGAATTTATTATGTTTAGGTGCTGTTCGACTTCTTGTTGGTAGATTGTCAGTAGCTCTGGATCGATCGACAGGTCTGTTGAGCCTTGCGGCTCTGGACTGACCACCTCGTCCACTGCCACTACTTCCTCGCCAGGAGAAACGTTCCCTGTCGTTTGCACGAAAGGGTCGGGGGGGTTCTCCATGGTTTCTTTTAAATCATTCCCCTGCGCCGATTCGACCGCAGCCTCTTCGACCAGTTCGGATAAATCTTCAAAATCGTCTTCGAGATTCTCCTCCTCAACAACATCTTTCCCGTCAACCTCAATTGATATTTCCTCTACCTCGCCATCCTCTATAGCGGAAACAGGTTCAGATGTAGTATCAGTACTGGATAATTCGATGCTTTCTAACGTATCGGACTCACTGGAAATAATCTGTCTTTCTATTGATTCGAAATCCTGATCATCGGTTTCGTCCACTTCCAGGTCGTAGGCATAATCCTGCACCGGATATAAATCCACCTGAATCTCATCTATATCGTCTTCGTCCTGTATTTCAATATCGGCGCCAAAATCGGATATGGCGTCGCTAACGTCAGACAAGGGCACATCACTCAGATCAATTCTGTCTCTGTCTTTTTCAGATATGACAACAGTTTCCTGAAGTGGCTCTGAGGAAAACATAGCTTCATCGAACTCATCATATACAGCGTCATTCTCATCCAGATCGGTTATTCGATCATAGGGGGACTCAACAAATCTCATATCACCAGTTCGTTCAATTCGAAGCTGATCAGCATCAAAAGTCGCCAGAGCACGGGCCAGGCCACGCAGATACGCTATATCCGAAGTAATTGGCTTGCCACTTTTAAGCTCTTCAACCAGTTCCAGTGAGGCCGCTGCAGCATCACCTACTGCATCGATAACATCCTCGTCAGGCGCTATCGTCTTGTCGATAACACTATTAAGCAACTGTTCATAATCCCATGCAAACTCACCAATCTTGACAGCACCAACAAGGCGCCCACTTCCCTTGATGGTATGAAAAGCACGACGTATATTTTTTAACGCATTCTGGTCTTCCGGGTGTAGCAGCCAGTCCTGTTGTAAACGTGCAATATTCTCAGATTCTTCTTCCGCTTCCTCAAGATAGATCTCCAGAATATCCGGATCACTACCCGGCTTTAGAATTTCCAGATCTTCATTGACTGGTTCTACTTCAATTGCTGCTCGACCTGATTCAATTTGAGGCTCAACAAGATCATCGTCACTTTCTGCACCATCAGTGGATAGTGAAATCGATTCGATTTCATCGCTTTCCAGCGCAGCCTGAATATTGCCAAGCCCCTGATCGATTTCAGTCACTATTTCTTCGTCAAGAGGAGTTTCTGCAACCGGCGTATCCTGTTCTGTATCTGGTTCTATTTCAAATTCAGATTCTATTTCCAGTTCTATTGCTGGTTCTGGTTCTGGTTCTATTTCTATTACCGGTTCTATTTCCAGTACTATTTCCAGTTCGGATTCAGGCTCAGGCTCGGGTTCAGGTTCAGGTTCAGGTTCAGGTTCAGGTTCAGGTTCAGGTTCGGGTTCGGGTTCGGGTTCAGGTTCAGGTTCAGGTTCAGGTTCGGGTTCGGGTTCGGGTTCGGGTTCTAACGAGTATTCCGCTGCAATGATGGGGTCAACAGATTCTTCGACTTCTATAATGCCTTCAGCTAATTCCTCTGATTCTGGCTCAACAGGAACTTCCAGTTCGTCCGTTATTTCAACCTGATCAGATTCCTGCTCTGTAGAATCTGTATCGACAACCACTCCAGGGGAAACATCTTCAGAAGCATCTATCACTAATTCAGCTTCGTCATCTGACTGTAAATTGACGGACTGTTCTGCTCCCTGTAACAATTCCTGCAACTGATTATCAGCGAAGTCAAGAATACTATCTGCGTCGCTTCGGTGCTCTCCGAGTGCCTCAAGATAATACTCCAGGCTAACTACAACCTGTGAGAGCGCATCAAGCCTGTCAGCGTCGATAAATTCAACAGTATCGTAGCCCTCGAGATAAGTCAGTAAGCCATCGATTACTGCAACTGCACGGGCCTTATTGAGCAGCACCAATGCACCCTTTGATTCTTCCATGAGTTCGACACAAAGGTCGATATTTTCACCACGAGAGGAATCTTTGACAAATTCAAGTATGGCAGTTTTGGTCTTCTGAATATTGTCCAGTGCTGCAGTTACGACCGAGGTCAGGACATTATCGAGTTCGTAGTCCCGGGACACGTCTGAATCGGAACGGTTATCTTCCTCATCATTGACAACTGGCCGTTTCTGCATCAGGTCTAGCGCATGTTCAACCTGAATAAGTTCGCCGGCCATCGACAGCAATTCATCCTCACTGGATAACTGATTACCAGCTACGATCTCTTTGATGACATCTATCTGTTTCTCTATCATCTGACGTTGATGGCCGAGGCCAAGCATAGCCAACGTATCAGAAATAATATGGAGCTCCTGTGGTACCTCCTTAAGCTGATCAGTATCCCCCAGATCACCATTGACATAAACTTCCAGGGTCGACTTAACTGCTTCGATATCAGCCTTCATAGCTTCACTGACAGTCTTCAACAATGCCTGATTTGGGCCTGCAATATTATCCAGAACCCGACTTCGAACTGCTTCACTGGGTAAGAACTGCTCTAGCCGGTAGGCAGTTTTAATCGCCTGGGTTTTTGGTCCATCGCATTCGGGCTGCGCAATATAAAAGAGGAAATTTTTAATTAAATCAACTGGCTGCCGCTGTAGCAAACCCTGTTCCCCGATCAGCAATATAACCCGGAATAACGCATCCACTTTCCCGAGTAAATTTTTTATCGATGCACCTAGTTCAAGCTGCTGACGAGAAACCGACTCAATTAACGCACCAATAATCCACCAGATCCGCGCTACCTGTTCAGTGAAAGATTTCTCTTCAAAAGTTTCACAGACTTTTTCAAGTCGACGCAAATTCTCCTCAACTTTTTCTTCTTTTATTATTTTCAACAGTGAGAATTGATAAATCGGTCTAAGTTTTCTGGCAAATTGCTTCGATGCCAGATTGTCTTTCTGATCTATAACATCACTATCGGCTTCTCCCTGATGCATTGAAAGATCAGGCAGAAACAACAGCTTTTCTGAGAACATATCCTGGTTTTTTACTGCTCGAATATCATTCAGCAACGGCAAGATTGCGATAGGGATATCTCTATGACCGGATTGAATATGTTCAAGATAGTCGGGGAGTTGCAATACTGCCCTAAGCATAACTTCTAGTGCCTGATCATCCTTTTCCTGCCGGTGATCAATGATGTGCCCACACAAAGAAACCATTTCCTCGGTCAACATGGCTGCGCCATATTGCTCGATCATCATTAATACACCCTGGATCAGCCTGAGGCTTTCCTCAATTGACTTCAGCAGATTCTCGTCATTCTGCTCAATATAATTTTTAAGGCTGACATTGATTTCCGCCAGATTATCGTCGATGGACTTTTTGACCCAGCCCAGAGCACTGTGTTTGATCGATGTTTGCTGACGGTTCATATCGTGTAATACTCGACCTGTTCTGCTCAGGAATCCATCAAATCAAATGAAGACAAATCTTCCATATCGGCCATTACAGTTTTATCAGATGAACCAATTCCAGGTAATTTAAAGCCCGCAACCGATTTCTGCATCGCACCTACCATTTGCGTAAGCTCTCCGATTGAATGCGAAGCCTGTTTTGAACCGGTAGATGTTTTCTGAGTAACTTGCTGAATAGTATCCATGGTCCGGGTAATCTTTACACTTTCGTCGGCCTGAGACTTTGTAGCATCAGAAATTTCCAGAATACGCTGCGCCAGATTCATCGATACCTGCTCTATCCGATCCAGAGCACCACCTGCGTTCTCGGTCAGTTTTGCTCCCTTTACCACGTTGGTAGTACTCTGCTCCATAGAAACAGTAGCCTCATTTGTGTCGGCCTGGATCGTTTTTACCAACGCTTCTATCTGTTTGGTCGCATCACCGGTGCGTTCCGCAAGTCTTTGCACCTCATCCGCTACAACCGCAAATCCCCGACCAGCTTCACCGGCCATAGAGGCCTGAATTGCAGCATTCAATGCCAGTATGTTGGTCTGATCGGAAATCTCTGTGATCAGGTTAACTATATCGCCTATTTCCTGTGAGGATTCTCCCAGTCGTTTTATTCGCTTGGAAGTTTCCTGTATCTGTTCCCGAATAGTTTCCATGCCGGCTATTGTCTGCCGAACAGTCTCCCCACCTTTATGCGCGATGCTGACCGACTTTCTGGCAACTTCGGCAGAGTCGGCCGCTTTCTCAGATACATCGAGCATCGATTTTGAAATAGTGGTAATGGTTTTACTGGCACTGATTATTTCCTTTGTTTGCGCATTACTGGCCTGTGCAAGCTGTCCAGTAGTAGTCTGTGTTTTATGTACTGCGCTACTGACCTGAACGGATGTTTGATTAATGGTTCCAACGAGATCACGTAGCGCGTCGATCGAGTAGTTAACTGAGTCAGCAATTGCACCCGTTATGTCTTCGGTGACGGTCGTATGAGTAGACAGATCTCCATCTGCCAGATTAGTCATTTCGTCAAGAAGCCGTAATATAGCGCGCTGATTTTTATCGTTTTGGTCACGCGATTCCGCCAACTGAACACGCGATACATTAATCACCGAAAGTACCACCGAAATCAGTAAAACCAGCGACAGGATACCAAGCGCATAACCAATAACAGACAACACACTGAGTTGTCCGTCTTCGCTGTCAATTCGATCAATAAGCTGGCTGGATGTTGTTAATAAGGATTCACTGTTACCAAGTACGTTTTCTACCGCTTTATTTACTTTCGCCAGCGTCTCGGCCGAATTGAGCACTTCGACAATATTATTTTTGGCAACATCATACACATCCGCAGAACTGAGTAGCGAGCTAACCATGCCTGAATTGGTAAACCGACTGATCCCGAGACTGGAATTGCCCTTGAGTAAAGCTAACAACAGGGTTTCAACTTCAGCGCTATCAACACTAAGATTTTCTGCCGCAATTGATAAAGTCGGGCTACCGGAAACAATCTGAAACAGGCTACTACTGATACTTTGCATTAGCGCCAGCTGTCGAGCTGCGGCAATAGTATTTTTGCGAGGTGCTTCTACTTTTTCAAGAGCCTTCAATACACCATCAGATAAGGTTATTAACTCGGGCATAGACTCTAGTGCCGACCTGCCATGCTCATTTATTTCAAGAAGCGTATCGCCATTATCGATAATGCTCGAAACATCCGCACCATATCGATTCCAGGCCTGCTTCAGCGAGGTATATTCACTGTTAAATGCCGATGACAGGGGTGGAATATCAAGCTCTTCATCCCCAAGCTCAAGCTTTCGTAAAAGTGTCGAATAGCGATCTCGATTTGCTTCCAGCCTTTCCATCGCATTACTATCCGCCCTGGCGGCTGCATTTACATCAACAGCAATTTGTTGAGATAAAACCTGCTGCTTTGATAAAATATCAAGGTAAATTGCATTTGGTCTCGACAACAACGATGCAGTAATAAACAGGCCTACCATAACAATAATCGATAATATCAGCGCCACCCCCAAGGCAACTACGCGCTTATCGACTGATTGCGCACTCGCATTCGAAACCGCTTTGTTACTACCTGTAAATACACTTGTAATTTTATCTAAAAACGCCATTGGCTCCTCGTTCAACTAACTCGCCGGGCTATCATACAACACGAATAAATTGATCTGTTTTAACCAGCTTCTCAACACTAAATACATTCCAGCGCCGAACCTGATCAACAAATGCACCGGCAAGATAAAGCCCGACCGAACCAGTATCAGAACTAGATTCTTTAATATGCTCTTCCGGCTTAAAACGCCGCAGGCCAAATACTTCCTCAACCAGCAATCCGGCTGCAATTCCAGATATCTGGATTATTAAAATACGGCTCTCTTTCTGAATCCTGGTAGATTCTCCAAAAAGAAACTCATTCATATCCAGAATCGGCATTAAACTACCACGTACATTGGCCAGCCCTTTAACCCAGTGTTTAACTCCGGGCACTCTTATGGTTTCCGGTAAAGGTAAAATTTCGCTTACTTCATCCATTCGAGTCAGCAAAGGCATATTATTAATTTTATAGCCAATACCTACCCAGTCTTCGACAATCGCGCTATTCACCGGAAGACCACTGGCGTTTTCCCGACAGCGAACGTCCAATGACTGAAGCAATTCGAAAGGCGCAGTAATCGCCATAGTTAACTTTCCAGTGCCCTGTGAATTCTATCGATCAAGTCCTGCTCATTGGCAGGTTTGACAATATAATCACGGGCACCCTGTCGCATACCCCATATCTTATCTGTCTCCTGATCCTTGGTAGTGATAATAATGACCGGTATAGATGATGTTTTTGGATTACGACTCAAATCTCGTGTCGCCTGAAAACCATTCTTACCTGGCATAACCACATCCATTAAAATTAAATCTGGGCTAATTTCGCCAGCCATAACAATCCCTTCTTCACCATTTGTCGCTACCGAAACCTGAATTTGATGCTTTTCCAGAATCGATTTGAAAACATGCACTTCGGTTGGGGAGTCGTCAATAATCAGAATATGCAGCATTCAATAATTTCCTCAAATTCTCAATCTGCTGGCCTGTATATTTTCAGGCACGCCAAACATGAGCCGTTATCGCTTTAATTAAATCTTCTTTAGAAAACGGCTTGGTCAAATACTCCTCGGAGCCAACAATTCGACCGCGTGCGCGATCAAAAATACTATCTTTACTCGACAACATGATGACTGGAGTAGCCTTGAATGTTTGATTATTTTTAATGAGTGCACAGGTTTGATATCCATCAAGTCTTGGCATCATGATGTCAACAAATATGATATCGGGCTTATGCACCGTTATTTTTGCCAGGGCTTCAAAGCCATCGACAGCAGTTACGACTTCACATCCCACCTTTTTCAGTAGCGTTTCAGCACTTCGCCGAATCGTCTTACTGTCGTCGATAACCATTACTTTGACATTCAAAGCACTCAGGTCAGAGGCACCTTCTGCCTGTAAAGACTCTTCGCTCACATATCCCCCGAAGGATTCAAGGTCGGTTTAAACCAATTTGATCTCGAATAGATTATATTGATTTTTTCATGTAAAACCAGTGATTTATTTAAACTTACTGATGTAGATTCTACTATAATTTCGTCTTTATTCCAGATTATGTAAGCTCTCTAAAAGTGTGTCACAGGCAAATTTTTTGGTACTTTCTGTCGCTTATTCCGGAGACTTTCCACGAAAACTTTTCAGAATACCAGTGATCGAAACAAGAAGATGTTAATCATCTCGATATTTAAGTAGAATCTCAGTATATACAGTGGCCGCCATGAAACTCCCTGTCCATAGCAGCATTTCGCACTGATCAACTAAAAAATTCTGTAAAAATTATGAGCCGTTATAAAGTTGGTATTGTTATGGATCCGATTGAATCCATAAAACCATGGAAAGATTCCACGCTGGCTATGATGCTCGAAGCACAACGTAGAGATTACGAAATCTACTATATTCAGATTAATGGCATCTACATGGATGCCGGCATCAGTCACGCCTGCTACCAGACCGTTCGGCTGATAGACGACAACCATCACTGGTACGAGATTATAAACTCCGGGCGATGCCGTCTTGACTCGCTTGACGTCATATTAATGCGCAAAGACCCACCCTTTGACCTCGAATATATTTATTGCACCTATCTACTCGAGCAAGCTGAACAGTCCGGCGTATTAGTAGTCAATAAACCAGCCAGTCTGCGCAATTGTAACGAAAAACTTTTTACACGTTATTTCCCACAATGCTGTGTTGAGACACGTGTAAGTCGAGACCCGAATTTATTGACTGAGTTCATCGAGCAACATCAGGACTGTATTGTTAAACCACTTGATGGTATGGGCGGTCAATCAATATTCAGAGTGAAATCAGGTGACAACAACACTAATGTTATTCTGGAAACCGTTACTCGCCTGGGCAGCTCGCAAACAATGGTTCAGCGCTACATACCCGAAATTAGCAATGGCGACAAGCGCATCCTGCTAATTGATGGTCAACCGGTTGATTATGCATTGGCACGCCTGCCCGCGGAAGGCGAAAACCGTGGCAATATTGCAGCGGGTGCGAGCACGCGCGGACAACCGCTAAGTACGCGAGACAGATGGCTTTGCCAACAGTTAGGAGATGAGTTGCGCAGCCGAGGACTAATTTTTGCAGGTGTCGATGTAATTGGCGACTTTATTACCGAAATTAACGTCACCAGTCCGACCTGTATCCGTGAACTGGATCACGAATTCAACCTTAATGTCAGCTCAGACCTATTCAATTGCATAGAAAATTATTTAAATACCTGAGCCTGTTACTCAGCTGCAGCCTGTTATTACTGACTGCCTGTGAGCCTCGACAACAGTTATTTAACCAACGCC
>JAAEOZ010000487.1 GCA_024222685.1 Gammaproteobacteria bacterium
CCCCACATCAACTGATCACGCGCCTCGTGATCGTCGGCGCTGTCGACCCCGCGTAGGAGGTATTCACCGGCGATTTCCAACGCTTTGCGCGCGGCCAGGTCGCTCCACGGGTTGGCGCCCTGGATCAGCGGCCGTTTCAGCGGATCCGGCTGTTTGTCCCAGCGGGTGTAAGCTCTGGCGGTATAGCATTCGAGCGCGTGGCACAGCAGGTCGAAACCGGTGGAAGCCACCACCATCGCCGGCAGGGTATCGCAACAGGCGGGATCAACCAGCGCCTCCTGGGGTAACAGTACCGGGTTGGCGAGCACGAACTTGGTCGCCAATTGATTGATGCGCAGTACCGAAATCGAGGTGCATTCGGAACCGGTGCCGGAAGTCGTGGCGCAGGCCAGATGAGGCAGCAACTTGCGCGGCATCGGCCTCCCCGCACCCAGCGGCGGCGCGAAATAATCGAGAAAATCATCCGCTGGATGTAGTCCGTACAGCATCGACGCCTTGGCGGTATCCATCACAGAGCCGCCGCCGACCGAAACCACGCCATCGAAATTACCTTCCCTGACAAAGACCGCGCCGCGCTCGACGCTGGCGTCGTCGGCCTCGATCGTGATTTCATCGAACACGGCAACATCGATGCCCGATTCCTTAAGCGATTCGAGCACCGTTGCAACATAGGCGCTGTCACGCAGGAAAGCATCGGTAAACAGGCCCACCCGCGTCATGCCAAGTCCGGAGGCGCGCGCACCCGCCTCGTGCAGGCAGTCGCGGCCGAAAGTGTATTTGGGAATCGCGATCGTGAAGGTATCGGCCCCGTTGTCACAGGGATCGAAGTATTGGCAGCCCATAGCTTATGGTCCCGGAATTTGCAGTGCGGCTATTTTAGCATTGCGAGACACGGTCAGGTAAAGCCCGGACTAATGCTTCGAAGTATTTGCCAAGCTAGCATTAAACTAGCTGATTGCGGACGCTCAGAATCTTACGGCGAGTGGCAAAAACCCTTTTGAGACACTGAATTAAGGCACCTCAAATTAGATGCTTCTTCTCTGGTTTCGCTACGCCTTAATTTAGCGGTAACTCTATTCCAAACGCTACCGCATCGTACGACAGCATAGTTTTTAGATACATCCACTGCGCGCTGACACCCAATGTGAGTAAATAATCTCCTTGGGCATTTTCCCAACCATCGTAGCCGTTTGTAATTCCAGCGACTAGGTTAACCTTGAATGATTTTTTTGTGTAGAGGTTAGGGTTATATGTTATGAAGACGCTTTGTTCATCAGCACTGTTCGTATACATTCCTGTTGACCACTTATTAATATTTATGTAAATCCCATTATGGGATTCATTGTAGTCATGGTAATCATATTTATCGAAGTGGTGGGATTTCAGTATAGTGCCGATTGCTATTTTAGTTTCTTCCAGATGCCCTCTTTTTGATGGTGACGAGGTTTTGGGAGAGCTATATGGTTCATTGTCGAGACTAAGTGCGCTTGTGGAAATGTTGGCATTTTCCTCTCCTTCACTGGCACCTGTATTAAGTGACACCGAAACGAGGAGAATATAAAAAATTTTCTTCATGCTAGGTTTCCAGCAAGGGTGTAAGAAAATGTATTAGTGTAAGCTGCCGAGCCAAAGTGTGAATTCAAGGATTCACTAATAAGTTTAGTTTTCAATCGAGTACGGCTAAATTTTAATGTAATTTCTCAAGCATAACAATTAGATATCAATAATAAATCGCCCATTTAGGGTAAAGTTAGTGAGATTCATAAATATAAAATCCAGCAATTGGAATGTACTTCACCTTTTTAGAGGGAGAAATCCTTCTGGCTATTCGGTACGGGATTGATAGGATTAATCGTGATTAGCAAGCGCAAGAAAGAAGCTTAACCTTTAAACAGATATAAAGCCCACCATGTCACTATGCGGAGCTTTTGTTTGCTACAAAGCGTCCGCTCCTGGCCGAAGAACGAAGCTCACCAAGAGCGGCTGAGCGTCTCTTTTGGGGATAGCTGCCGCTCAATCTCGATTAGTCAGCGGTGACAACCGACTCAACTCGGACGCTAAGCGGCTATTAATTCTCGATCTATTTACCAATCATCTGGGCTAAGCTTTTTCGTAGA
>JAAEOZ010000488.1 GCA_024222685.1 Gammaproteobacteria bacterium
AATACCTGTTAATATTAGAGAATTATTTATTCTGACTGCGATATTTCTGATTTGGTTAGGAATTGCCTTGATCATAAACCAAAGACGTGATCCTGGTAACTTTCCTGATCTTCAGGGTATTCTCGCCAAAAAACAGAATAGCTAGACCCTTGATTACTTTGTCGCTAAGTGAAAGAGGCCCAGGGGCTATTGATGGGGTGCTCAATATAGTTCTCACTCTGCATGTAGTTTGCGATTTTGGGCTCTTTTTCAAATGCTTTAAGAAAGGTAAATAGCTTTGACCGGTTGGTATCAGATATCGAATTCGGCACCATCCGGGTCATTTGCCAGAATAATTCGTAAAGGATGAAATCCACCAGGGATAAGCGGTTTCCGACAAAGAAATTCATTTTATCACGACGGCATAGATAGTTTCCAAAACTATCCAGATAGCGTGGCAAGGTGTTGGTTGAAAAATCTTCGAATACGGCGGTATATCCCTCACCCAGCGTATAGACGGTATGAATGATTTCATTACGGAAATCGTAGGCTTCATCCTGAAGTATGTCGATTTCGATTCGATCAGCTTCCGAATCACCATAAAAGTCAAAACGTCTGGCCAGGTATCGAAGAATTGCATTGCTTTGCGACAGGCGAACCGGGGAATTCCTGCCCGTGTCGATTAAATAGGGCAAATTGGGAAATGGCATATCCAGTGTTGATCGCAGACTACTCCAGTCTTCACCTTCTTCGTCTTTCTCCAGCAGCGTACCATCCTGTAAAACGCCGAGTCGGACTTCAGAAAACGGCACACGTGCAGAGACCAGTAGAAATCGAATGGGTTGTGCCAAACCTCGTATGCCCCAATAACCCAGGGTGATATCAGCATTATCCTGAATGAGTTTCTGAACCATAGTCGTTATCCTGAAAATCGGAGGATAGTATACTTTAAAGGGTCTTTCCAAATCACCTGGCTCTTACGAGGGGATCGAAAAGTGGTTATAAACTCTCGAAAAACCTGACCTTTCACACTCTCCTCTGTTTACACATTGTATAATCACGGTTACCCAGCAATCACCAGTTAAAGCGACCTAATATGAAACTACTTGTCAGGAATCTCGCACGTGGCACGAGTGAAGGTGAACTTCGCACAAAGTTTGAAGCATTTGGTGCAGTGCAATCCTGCGCTCTGATCATCGATAAAGCCAGTGGATTATCGAAAGGTTTCGGGTTTGTTGATATGCCCAAACACGGCGACGCTAAAGCGGCAATGAAATCACTCAATGGTAGTGATCTTGATGGCCAGAAAATCCGTGTTAAAAAGCAGAAACCGAAATCACCCGCAGACGATGCTGGTCCGGTGACACCGGATGCCTAAAGAGCCGCCAACCGACTCCCTGCATGGTGTAACCCTGAAGACGGTCGTCACCGAATTAGTGACACAATATGGCTGGCAATAGTTCTGATCACAAAACTCTGGAGTCATGATGCGTCTTTATACTTCAGGCGTGGCTGGAGTCACGGTATCCCCGTAATTTGAAACTGTTTCAAATCAAATCCGCTGGCCCCTTGGAATTCCTGTATACTATCGCATTTATCTGGTGCAATCCTTTCCGACTTCCTCACACTAGCCGAAAAACCGATCTGGTGATGATTTAGCAATACCAGGGCCACGGGAGTGTTACATTTATGAGCGATGAATCTGACGACGATTTTTTTGATCGAAAATTCAACATCACAAAAATTGAAAAAACGGACCCCCCTGAGGGTATGCAGAAAGGTGACTGGTACCTATATGTTATCGGTAAGGGCAGTTCTGAAATACAGGGCAAACGACCCGGCACACTTCAATCAGTGACCGAGTATGCAAAGGAGTATGCTTCAAACCTTAACCAGAGAGCTGCACAGGGTTATTCGGCTTATGCCGCAACCAAACAAACCAAACCAGATTCAGGCTCGAACAAGTCGTGACTGCAATAAATAAGCTGATGTGAAGATTTCAACGCTGCAGAGCGTCGAATAACACGCATTACACCCCGCAACACTTCTTGTATTTCCTGCCACTCTCACAGGGGCAGGGATCATTACGATTAGCCTTTTTGGTGCTCACGGCTCTAACCTGTTTTTTTTTCAGTTCCTCCAGATCACGGATATTTTCATCCTGCTCAGAATTCACCTCAATAACGCAGGCC
>JAAEOZ010000489.1 GCA_024222685.1 Gammaproteobacteria bacterium
CAGTCTTAATCCTGATCCTGAGTTTATTGCACCGAATGGTGAAAAGATGACATTGCCTGGGCGTAGCCTGATGTTTGTACGCAATGTCGGTACGCATATGTATACCAATGCAGTGACATTTAACGGTGAGGAAATTCCGGAAACATTTCTCGATGCGATGATCACAGTGCTCGCTGCCAGGCATGACTTACTTGGTAATGGTCGTTTTCGTAACAGCCGCAAAGGCAGTGTGTATATTGTTAAGCCGAAGATGCACGGTCCGAAGGAAGTTGCGGCTGCAGTCACTTTGTTTGGCAGAGTCGAAAATGCACTGGGACTGGATAAAAATACCGTGAAAATCGGTATCATGGATGAAGAGCGCCGTACTACGGTGAATTTAAAAGAATGTATACGCGAAGCACAGGAGCGTGTGGTATTTATCAATACCGGTTTTCTGGATCGTACCGGTGACGAAATACATACCAGTATGGAAGCCGATGCGATGATTCCGAAAAATGAAATTAAAAATTCAAAATGGCTGCTTGCCTACGAGGACTGGAACGTCGATGTCGGCCTTGAAGTCGGTATGGTCAGCCACGGTCAGATCGGTAAAGGCATGTGGGCAGCGCCGGAAAGCATGCGCGAAATGATGAAGCAGAAAATCGCCCATCCTCGAGCCGGGGCAAATACCGCGTGGGTGCCATCGCCGATTGCAGGATGTTTACATGCGATACATTACCATCAGGTTGATGTACTCGCCAGACAGCAACAGCTGATGAATTGTACGCGCGCCAGCCTGGATGACATTCTGACGATTCCAGTACTCAACGGACGCAAGATCAATGAAAGTGACCTGATTAAAGAGCTGGAGAACAATGCACAGGGTATTCTCGGCTATGTTGTTCGCTGGATCGATCAGGGCGTAGGCTGTTCAAAAGTTCCAGATATTACTGATCTGGACTTGATGGAAGACAGGGCGACTTTACGTATCTCCAGTCAACACATCGCTAACTGGTTGCATCACGGTATTACCGATGAAAACCAGGTGCGTAAAGTATTTGAAAAAATGGCTGAAATTGTCGATCGGCAAAATTCCACCGATCCTGTGTATCGCGACATGGCACCTGATTTTGATAACAGTGTCGCATTCCAGGCGGCCCTGGATCTGGTGTTTAAAGGGCGCGAAGTGACCAATGGATATACAGAGCCGGTATTGCATGCTCGTCGACGTGAAGTCAAGGCGCTAAACCGGGCCTAGAAACGAAGCGCGCCTCTGGCGCGTAATTCCAGTGGGCGCAGGCTATGCAGTATGAATCGATTCATTGGTGTATCGACCCCAACTTCTCTGGCGAGCCTGACTACTGCATCGGTTTGTACGTCGAGTTCGGATGGCAGACCCTCGGCGATATCGCGTTGCATGGAGGTGGTTGAGTTTTCGGGGAAGCTCTGAAGCGTTTGCATAGTTTTTTCGACACTGTTCTCAGGTAGGTCCACACCCTGGCTCTTGCCAGTTTGGTAAATTTCACCCAATGCATCGATCAGCATTTGACGGGTTTCCTCTAGCTGGAGTATTACCCCGATCGGTGCCTGAGTGACAGCTCCGATCCCGCTCCATGCGGTAATCAACATAAATTTTTGCCACATGGCGATATTGATGTCCTCGGGTATGCTCGATTTGACGCCATCGCAGCGATTGAAAACTTCAGAGAGTTGATTAACACGCGGGTCCGCATGTTTATCCATTCGACCGAACCGGATCAATGGATTGGCACCGATGTGTTTAATGTGACCGTCTCCAGCCTGAAAGGTAATTATTGCGCATAGTCCGCCCAGTACTTTATCTTCACCAAGAGCATCGACTAGCTGCCCCGGGGCCTCCACACCATTCTGTAATGGTATTACCAGCGTTTGCTCACCAATCATCGGTTTCATGGCTTTTGCGGCTGCCGGTACCTGCCAGGCCTTCACACAACACAGCACGTAATCGACAACACCGATTTCACCGGGATTATCGGTGGCCTGAATCTGCTCAACTTTAAAATCACCGGCAATGCTGTCGATTTTCAGTCCATTAGTTTTCAGGGCTTCGAGATGTTTTCCACGGGCAATAAAGCTGATATCCTGACCCGATTGCGCCAGCCGGCCACCGAAGTAACCACCAACACCACCAGCTCCAAAAATTGCTATTCGCATATTTACCTCAAAACCCTAAACCGATCTCCTGATCGTCTGATTATGTCACCTAATTGGGAAAGTAACGTAGATTGCGATCACAGTTTAACACGTAGAAATCCATATTGTTGTTATGAAAGCTTTGTAATACCATATATGGAAATATATACCATTATGTGGAAAATAGCTTAGTTATAATTTAATACATATAAATCAATTAATTACAATTTCCTATTGCTATTTGGTTAGTATTTATAGAAATTATGGAATAAGTTTCTAAAAATGTCGCTTTTATATATGTTCGATATAAATTTACATGATAAATTCTCAATATGCTAAACCAGATTACTCCAGTCAGTAAAAAAAGAGGCAGGCCGCCTGGGCCTAATAACCGTGCAGGTGATGGTAAAAATTCCTCGTTGACGCGTGCGCTAACCCTGCTTGAAAGGCTGGCAGAATCACCGGCAGGAATGAATTTGACCGATTTGTCGCAACAGCTTGGAATGCCTCCGGCTACAGTGCATCGTTTACTGAGTACTTTCGAGGAATTGAATTTTGTCGAACAGGATGCTGAGGCCGGGCTCTGGTTTGTCGGGCTTAAGGCGTTTACCGTCGGTCAGGCGTTTTTAAATCGACGCGATTTTGTTGCCAGTGCCCGGCCGTTCATGAAATCGCTGGTTGATCTGTGTGGAGAAACCGTGAACCTGGGTATTATAGATGACGGCGAAGTCGTGTTTATCAGCCAGGTCGAATCTCAGGAAATGATGCGCATGATTGTTAACCTGGGTAGTCGCTCACCGATTCATGCTTCAGGCGTCGGTAAAGCCATGCTGGCAAGTTTAGACGAGCAGGAAGTAGCTCAATTATTACAGCGTCGCGGCCTCGCGCGTTTTACCGATCATACTATCGACAATCCGGCAGACTTGCGTAGTGCGCTTGAGATGATTCGTCATCAGGGTTATGCGCTCGATGATGAAGAGCACGCAATCGGTCTGCGCTGTGTCGCAGCCAATATTTATGATGAGAACGGGCTCGCGCTTGCAGCCATATCGCTGTCTGGCCCCAAGGCCAGAATTACCGATACCCGGCTGCTAGAACTCGGAACAGCAGTTCGACAGACTGCGTCAGAAATAACCGAATCTCTTGGTGGGCGTATACCTGCCGAATTTCAATAACTTCAAAACCGATAATTTTTTTGAGAGGTCAAATGATGTACTTACAACTTGATATTCCCGATACGCTGGCGGCAGGTCCTGGTCCCGGTAATACCGACTCCAGGGTATTACAAAGCTTCGCCCGTGCAGGTGTCGCCGATCACATGCAGGCGGATGTTACGCGTGGTATGCGCGAAGCAAAATTCATGCTGCGCGAAGTCTTCGGAACCGGTAATACCTATACCTTTGCAGTCGGTGGTACCGGTTTCAGTGGTCTTGACTGTGCTTTTTCACCCATACTACCCGGTGACAATGTGGTCGCTTTTGTCAATGGAACATTCAGTGGTATCGATGATCTTGCAATTCGAATGAAAGCTTCAACACCGGCCGATCTGGCAGCTGATCCGATGAATCCGAAGCCGGCCAATGTAATTACCGTCAACGTCCCGCATGGGCAGTCTGTTAACGGTGATATCATCGAATCTGCTCTGGCAGAACATAAGCCGATGTGGGCATTCATGGCGCACTGGGAAACCGGTAGCGGTCGTATTAATGATCTGCAGGGGTTTAATGATGCCTGCGCCAGGCACGGTGTAATGGGAATCGTTGATGTTGTTTCCAGTCTTGGCATAGCCGATTTTAATATCGATGACTATCCAGCAGTAACCACCTGGGCATCCTGTCCGCAAAAAGGCATTCTGGCATTGCCATTAACTTATGCACCTGTCAGTTTCAATGACAGGGTAATCGAGTTGCTCAAACAGCGTGGTTGTTATACCTATGTGCATCACCCGATTCTGGAAGCACGCCACTGGAGTATCATCGATGGTGAAGACGTCGATGCGCCGGTTTATCACCGAACGCATTCCGGCTATGCGGTCGCATCGTTTCACGAAGCGCTGCGTTTACTGCTCGAACATGGCCGAGCTCAGAAAGCTGCAGATTACGCTTTCTACGAAAAAGGCCTACGTCAGGCAATCGAAGCCATGGGTTGCGAAGTGACTTCGAATATGACCAGCCTGGTAGTCTGTAATTTGCCGGGAGATCTGGCCGGTCGTGAGAAGGAACTGGTAGCTGCCTGCCGTGCCGAAGGTTTCGGCATCTGGCCAACCCTGTCCGAGCCGGTACAGGTTCGTGTTGGGATATTAAATCAGCTAACCGAAGCAGCAATTACCGATATCGTCAATCGATACGCCGATGCGATGCTGAAAATGAATGCCGAGTTTGACAAAGACAGTGTTCTTGCGGGTCTGGCTGAGCATTTGCGTAGTCGTTAGGGTGGAGTTGCTACAGCCGGTTAAGGGGATGTTTCTTTAACCGGTTGCCCCTCCTTTAATTCATCAACTCCCATGGATTAATAATCTCAATTCCGGTGCTGGTAAAATCTTTGACATTGCGTGTGGCGAGTGAGGCCCCGGACAGTGAAGTGATGGCAGCAATCATCATGTCGGCGGATTGAGCACTTAAGCCCTGGTTTTCACGGCTACCTCGCATCTTTCCTGCCAGTCTCGCTGCGTCTTCATCCAGCGGTAAAACGGCAAAATCAAAATCTGGGCCAGTCAATGTAGTAAAGCGCTCCTCTAATTCCTTTCTGCGGCGGCCATCTGGTAGACGGCTTAAGCCATATTCGATTTCGGCAATCGTGATGACTGTTGTTACGAGGACGTGATCCCCGGTTTGGTGCAGCAGCCAGTTTTTGACCTCTAGCTCAGGAGCCGGGCGGACCAGTTCGGACAATATATTCGTGTCCAGAACAATCATTTAATTAAACTTTGGAGTTTCGCGCTCACCCGAACGAGAGGGTGAATCCAGTTCCACGCCATGTTCTTCACCAAACAACCTATCCGTCAAGTCGAGTAATTCAGGCCCGGTAATGCCATTTACTGCGCGGCGCAAAATAACC
The DNA here is from genome assembly GCA_024222685.1 of Gammaproteobacteria bacterium. GTDB lineage: Bacteria > Pseudomonadota > Gammaproteobacteria. The sequence continues at coordinate 5,209 of JAAEOZ010000489.1, forward strand.
CGTGCTTCTTCTTCCATGGAATGACCTTGTTGAGCTGCGCGAATGCGTAAGCGTTCTTTTAACTCATCGTCTATGTTGCGGATCGTAATACTAGCCATAGATATCTCCATTTTCAGGTATCTCCTATTAGGTTAGCATGAATCAAAAATGATTGTAATGAAATCATTGATATCATAGTTAGTGCTCTTGTCATCAAGAATAAATTGCACTTAAGTAAGGACTTAAATAACCCAATGGAATTCTGGGGACAGGAGAGAATATCACCTGGGAATTCACATCTCCGTTTAAATCAGGCACGAGGTATTCCAGTAAACCAGGCACCCAGGTAAATCACCATAAGTCCAGATCAATGTGCCCATGGCGACCATAAGGAACCCACAGACACAGGCCTTAAGTTCCTGTTTATTTCTGTAACAGTTTAAGCCTGGCAAACAGCTTTAGCATCAACGAATTATGAATAAAAGAAATATTATATGGATGCTCACATTTGAGTTTCCGGTAGTGCTGTGAGGCTGCGAGCCCCTCAATCGACTCAGCGATCTTGCCCCAGAGTATTAAAGTGGCCTGCTGCTCAAGAGATTCGGCGAGTAAGTAAAGTAATTTTTCGAGGAAGGGACGCCAGTAAGTCGCTTCTCTGGCGGGCTTTCGATGCGGATGTAATACCGGCGTTGCGTTTAACATCAGAAAACCGCGCTCATGCATGTTAAGGAAAAGTTGATCCATGCTTTTTATTAACTGGCTTTTGTCGATGTTGGCGATACGTTGTTGGCTGATTTTGCCTTCCTTGTTTTTAGTGACTAATCCTTCGGCAAGTAGTGCTGTTTTTAGTATATTGCGCAGTGATGTTGCACGGTTAACGGCCTTGCTCAGGCCATTAGCACTCCACAGTTCACCGACTGCGGCGTCGTAAAATGCAATGCCGTTGGCTGATTCTTTCCTCGGATAAGGTGACTCACCGATGAGTATGTACTTAATGCCCTGTAGATCCCGACGAAAGGCTGCCAGTAGATTGTCGATGCCCGGCAACCAGCCGGAATCATTGGTTAATTCTTTTATATAGTCAGCGTCGAGTTCATGCAAGGCTTTAGCGAGCAGAGTTTGCCACTCAGGATGTACTTTAGAGCGATTAACTAATAAATCGATACTATCCACTTATTAAAGCTCGCAGGCGAATTTCTGCAATTTTACAGATTTCATCGATACTTGTGTCGAACTCGATTTGTTGAGTATTGTGTAATCGCAGTTGCATTGCGGCGATGATTTGATGCCTGTCCAGGCCCTTAACCGCGATTACAAATGGGAATTCGAATACTTGTAGATACTGTTTGTTCAGGGTTTGAATGGTTTTTAATTCTTCTGAACTACACTGATCTAGTCCGGCACCTCTCTGTTCATTTTTAGAATCTGTGGTTAGCGTCCCCTGCGAGGCTTCTTTGCCGGCCAGTTGCGGGTGATTGCGTATTAGCGTGAGTCGTTGTGTATGGCTTGATGCTCTGACGACATTGGCCATTGCAATTTGTAGCTTTTGCAGAGAATCGAAAGGGCGTTGTTGATATACCTGCTCAGCAACCCAGCTTGAGTGTTCGTAAATTCCACCGAGTATGTCGATGAATTGGGCGGCCGTTAGCTGGTTTATTGTGGATAAGGAAATAGTGTCTGTCATGTTATATTTATCTCATGAAGTTATATCAGAAGCAGATCAGGCTACGCGATGCACAGGCTGCAGATATGACTGCAGTTCAGTCTATTTATACTGATGAAGTCCTGCACGGTGTCTCCAGCTGGGAAGAAATTGCACCAGATATGGAGGAAATGTGCAATCGCTTTCGGTCTATCACAGCCGCAGGGTGGATTCTGTGATCATACAAAAACAACTGGGTATTGGTGATAGCAGCCTATCGGAATGACTGATTAGGTTGGTGTAAGGCTTTCTTTATCGACCTGCTAATAGTACTATCAATAGTACTATTAGCAGGATTTACTGTGATGAATACACTCACTGCCAATGAACTTAAAACCCGTGGCGTATCAGCCGTGGAAGAGGGTTTAAAGCACGATGACGAAGTGGTTATTTCGGTGCGTGGTCAGCACCGCTATGTGGTGATGGATATAGACAAATATAACCACCTTCGCGAACTGGAATTAGTAGCCGCCATTGCCGAAACCAGAGCCGATTACGCCGCAGGCCGTTATGCCACGGAAACAGTGGCCGAGCACATGCAACGTCTGAAGAATAACGATTAAACAATGGCTTTCAGGCTGATCTACACCGAAGGTTATGTGTGTCGAGCGAGAAAGTTTATAAAAAAATATCCACAAATCATCGGTCAATATGAAAAAACACTGGAATTGTTGGAGCTGAATCCATACCACCCTTCGTTACGTCTGCACAGTTTACAGGGGAAACTCAGCGGTCTGTCTTCAGTGTCTATCAATATGAGTTATCAGATCGTGTTGGAGATGATTATTCAGGACAGCGATATCATTCTGGTGAATATTGGCAGTCACGACCGGGTGTATGGGTAGAGGTTAATGACGGTAAGCAGGAATTCGAATAATAAGGATACTAACTAGTATTGCCTCAATTCATAATAATATTTTATCCGGCTAAACTAAACCGGATGATGCTCAACCCAATGTTTCGCAATGTCTACACGCCGGCAAATCCAGACACGGTCATGTTGCTGCACATAATCAAGAAAGCGTTGCAATGCGGCGAAACGACCGGGTCGACCGACCAGACGGCAATGCAGGCCGACTGACATCATTTTTGGTGTCTGTTCGCCCTCCCGGTAAAGCACGTCAAAGCTATCACGTAAGTACTGGAAAAACTGTTCACCACTATTATAGCCCTGAGGTGTGGCGAAACGCATGTCATTGGTATCGAGTGTGTAGGGGATAACCAGATGTTTTTTATCTACTCCGCTGGAGGTTTTCACCGAAGCCCAGAACGGCAAATCATCGCCATAATAGTCGGAATCGTACAATAATCCGCCATGCTCAACGACTAACCGACGTGTATTCGGGCTGTCGCGCCCGGTGTACCAGCCCAGCGGCATGTCGCCACTGAGTTGTTTAATTATTGAGAGAGCTTGTTGCATATGCTCGCGTTCGGTTGCCTCGTCGACATCCTGGTAATGTATCCAGCGCAAACCATGGCAGGCAATTTCGTGCCCCTGTTCTACAAATACGCGGCATAATTCGGCATGGCGTTGTAGTGCCATGGCAACACCGAATACGGTTAGCTGTAACCCGCGTCTGTTAAACTCATTGAGAATGCGCCAGACGCCAGCTCTGGAGCCGTATTCGTATACCGACTCCATGCTCATGTGGCGTGCGGGGTAAGATTCTGCTCCGATTATCTCTGAAAGAAATTGCTCAGAACCGCTATCACCATGCAGGATATTATTTTCTCCGCCTTCTTCGTAGTTGAGCACGAATTGCAGCGCGATTTTTGCGTCCTGCGGCCACTTCGCCTGCGGTGGATTGCGGCCGTAGCCGATTAAATCTCGAGGATAATTATCCATAAAATGTTAGCTGGATAGCAGTAGCGTAGCCAGATCAGGCTCTGCTTCATCGGTTTTATGATGGATCTGATTTTCGATATGCAACAGGTGTTCTTTCATGATTATACCGGCTTTACGAGCGTCACGGTTTTCTATTGCATCGACAATCGCTTCGTGTTCATGGTTTCGACAGCTGTTTTCTCTCTCGGTCCCCAGATGGGTCAGTATTACCAGGGGCGTTCGTCGAATAATGTCTTCCAGAATTTCGCACATGACGCCGTTTCCAGCCATGATGGCCAACTGGCGATGAAAGTCTACGGAGAGCTGCAGGGCGCGTTTATTGTCTTTTGATTGATAGGCCTTGTGTTCCATATCGAGTATCTGGCGCAATTGTGGGATGTGGCTGGGGTCGTCTAACCTGACCAGTTCCTCAATGATAGCGCGTTCGATAGCGCGTCTTGTAGCGAACAGGTCGCGACCTTCCTTGGCTGATGGTCTGGCGACAGTTGCGCCACGATTGGGTTGTTGCGATGCCAGTCTGGAATTCACCAGTCTTGCCAGTACCTTGCGTATCGTGCCGCGCTTAACGCCGAAAACCTGGGCAAGTTGTACTTCCTTGAGCTTTGTACCAGGAGCTAGCTTATGGTCAAGAATTGCCTGTTCAATCAGCCGTAAGACTTCGTCTTCGGTATAGCTGTTAGTGCCCGGCCTGTCCTTTGTCGGCATGATGGTTTCGATGATTTGCTCCTGAGACTGTCTTGCTAAAACGCATATACCTTAAAATAATTGTTAACAAGAAACAATAAAAATGTTGACAATTTGTCAAATAAATGAGAATTTTAGTACCGCATAATAATAGGAGGAAGCATGGGGAGGCTGACGACACACGTGCTTGATACCGCGCAGGGCTGCCCTGCAGCGGCGGTTGGCATCGCGTTATATCGTATAAACGGGCAGCGCGAATTATTAAAAAAAGCTGTTACCAATGAGGATGGGAGGCTCGACTCGGCTTTTCTCGATACCGACGAATTCCGGCCCGGTACCTATGAACTGGTATTTCAGGCAGGTGATTATTTTCGTAAATGCAATCTCGAATTACCCGACCCCGCTTTTGTCGACGAAGTGGTGTTACGTTTTGGCATAGCCGACGCTAATGCGCATTACCACGTGCCGCTACTAGTTTCACCGTGGAGTTACTCCACCTACAGAGGGAGCTAGAGCGTTGAATCAGATTCGCTTCATTCTGGATGGTGAAATTGTCACTGTTAGCGATGTCGAACCGACCCGTTCGGTACTGCAGTATCTGCGTGAAGATTTAAATCGTACCGGCAGCAAGGAAGGTTGTGCCGAAGGCGATTGTGGTGCCTGTACGGTGGTTATCGCCGAGGCGATTAATAACCGAATTAAATATAAGGCGGTGAATGCCTGTATTCAGTTTCTAGCGACACTCGATGGCAAAGCTTTGTTTAGCGTTGAATCGCTTAAACAGGCCGATGGCAGTCTACATCCAGTACAAAAGGCACTGGTCGATTACCACGGCTCACAATGTGGCTTCTGTACGCCGGGTTTCGTGATGTCTTTGTATGGGCTCTACAAAAAAGAAAAAAAGCCTGATCGAGATTCTATAAACGACACATTGTCGGGTAATTTATGCCGATGCACTGGCTATCGGTCGATCATCGAAGCTGGTATGCATATGCATGACTACGATGATGTTGACGACAATGAACAGTTGTTACTGGCGCAACTATCCGAATTAAAGTCCGACCAGGGTGTAAGCCTGAAATCGACCGCGGGTGCTTACTATGCACCGTCCGATCTACAGACACTAGCCGAACTCTATCAACAGAATCCTGATGCAACTATTCTTGCCGGTGGTACTGATGTGGGTCTCTGGGTCACCAAACAATTGCGTGAGATACCCGAAGTTATATACCTGGGCAATGTTGAAGCACTTAAAACCATTAAACAAAGTGACGGTGTAATCGAGATTGGCGCAGCGGTAACGCTCGAAGATGCCTTCGAATGCCTGTCCGGTCCATATCCCGAACTGGACGAAATGTTTCGTCGATTTGCTTCATTACCGGTGCGTAATGCAGGGACTCTGGTGGGAAATATTGCCAATGGTTCACCGATTGGTGACTCGATGCCCGCGCTTATTTGTATTGGCGCACGAGTGAGGTTGCGTCTGGGGTCACAAACGCGAGAAATGGCATTGCAGGATCTGTATATCGACTACATGAAAAATGCCATGCAGTCGGGTGAATTTGTCGAGTCGGTAATTGTTCCTGCACGGGAGAATTCGTTGCAATTACAATGTTATAAACTGAGCAAACGCTTCGATCAGGACATCTCTGCAGTTTGTGCTGCATTTTCTCTGCAACTTGAAGATAATCAGGTTAGTAAGATTAAAATTGCTTTTGGTGGCATGGCAGCTATCCCCAGGCATGCCCCAAAAACCGAAAATTTCCTGATTGGTAAAACCTGGGATGAAAAAACCGTTCAACAGGGAATGGAAATGTTAGAACAGGATTTCCAGCCTTTGTCGGATATGCGTGCTAGCGCCGCTTATCGCAGTCAGGTTTCGACCAATTTACTATATCGCTTTTATTTACAAACCAGTTCGAATACTGCGCTGAACGTGTTTGAGGTGAGTGCCTGATGGATATAAAAGCAGGCTGGTCAACGCCGCATGAGTCAGCGCATTTGCATGTGGCTGGCGAAGCTGCCTATGTCGATGACATAGCCGAGCTGGCGGGCACGCTTTATGCTGCACCCGGTTTAAGTCAGCGTGCACATGCGAAGATTAAATCGATTAATCTCGATGTGGTTAAAGCCAGTGAGGGTGTGGCTGCGGTACTGACAGCCGAGGATTTACCCGGCGTAAATAATTGTGGTCCAATTTTAGATGATGATCCCATATTGGCAGAGGGGACAGTTTTTTACTTTGGGCAACCGGTTTTTGTTGTCATTGCTAATACCATGATAGCTGCGCGAAAAGCGGTAACCAAGGCAGTTATCGAATACGAAGATTTACCTGCGACGCTGGATGTCAAAGCAGCAAAGCAGGCGGAATCATGGGTACTACCACCGGCACACTTACGTCGAGGTGATACTCAATCTGCAATGAACGATTCTCAACATCAGATGAGCGGCGAATTTTCAGTTGGTGGTCAGGAACAGTTTTATCTGGAAGGACAGATATCCTACGCTGCACCACGTGAAGATGGCTGTATTCATCTGTGGTGTTCGACTCAGCACCCGACCGAGATGCAACAGGTTGTCGCGCATGCTTTAAACCTGGACTTTAATCAGGTACTGGTAGAAATGCGTCGCATGGGGGGCGGTTTCGGTGGTAAGGAATCGCAATCGGCAATTTTCGCCTGTATCGCGTCGATTGCCGCAAAGCTATTGAATCGACCGGTGAAAATGCGTCTCGATCGAGACGATGACATGATGATTACCGGTAAACGTCATGGATTTCACTTCGACTATAGAACCGGCTACAACGACGAGGGCCTAATTAAGGCGGTTGATATCGACATGGTCGCACAGGCTGGATATTCCGCCGATTTAACCGGCCCGGTGGTAACACGGGCGGCCTGCCATCTCGACAATGCCTATTATCTCAATGATGTCAGTATTAATGCTTTTAGCTGCAAAACCAATACGCAGTCGAACACGGCGTTTAGAGGTTTTGGTGGTCCGCAGGGTGCGATCGCTATCGAATATTTGATCGATAATATCGCACGAAAACTCGGCAAAGATGCACTCGAAGTTCGCAAGCTGAATTATTATGGTGCGAATGAACGTAATGTAACCCCGTATGGCCAGATAGTTGTAGATAATGTTATGCCCGAGTTGTCAGCTCAACTGGAACTTAGCAGTGACTATAAAAAGCGCCGCAAAGCGACACGATTATTCAATCAATCCAGCCCGATACTGAAAAAAGGCATTGCGCTTACGCCGCTGAAATTTGGAATTTCATTTAATCTGGTGCATTTCAATCAGGCTGGTGCGCTAGTGCATGTTTATACCGACGGCTCGGTGCTGGTGAATCATGGTGGTACCGAAATGGGTCAGGGGCTACACACTAAAGTTGCCCAGATTGTTGCAGTGGAACTCGGTATTGATGTGAATCGTATTCGGGCTACGGCAACCGATACCAGTAAGGTTGCCAATACCTCGGCAACCGCCGCTTCAACCGGAGCTGATTTGAATGGCAAGGCGGCACAGAACGCCGCGCGAACAATACGGGATCGCCTGGCGGAATTTGCCGGTCAGCATTTTTCAGGTAATTCGGCACATGTTGAATTCGCAGACGATACAGTTTCTCTTGGTAACAAAAGTTTGCCATTCAGTGAATTTATCGTGCTCGCCTATCAGGCCCGTGTGCAGCTCTGGTCTGACGGTTTTTATAAAACGCCGGGACTACACTGGGACGGAGTAAAAATGCAGGGTAATCCGTTCTACTATTTTGCTTACGGTGCAGCGGTTTCTGAGGTTGTCGTCGATACTTTAACCGGCGAATCGAAACTGCTTCGCGCCGATATACTGCACGATGCAGGAAATTCGATAAACCCGGCAATCGATATCGGCCAGCTTGAAGGGGCTTTTATCCAGGGCATGGGCTGGTTGACCAGTGAGGAACTGGTGTGGAATGAGCAGGGCCGATTGACAACGCATGCGCCATCGACTTACAAGATTCCAACCATTACCGATTGCCCCTCTGAGTTTCATACTGCGCTCTTCGATAATCGCAATGTGAAAGATACCGTTATGCGCTCGAAAGCAGTCGGTGAACCACCGTTACTGTTACCATTCTCGGTGTTTTTTGCTATACGCGATGCAATTTCAAGTGTCGATGGGCATAATCTGAATCCGCCTTTGCGCGCTCCAGCGACACCGGAAGCGATTCTCGATGCCATCACAGCAGTACGCGAAGGCAGGGAGTTGCATGAATAACTGGTTGCGAGAACTGGCGGAATTGCAGCAGCAAAACACTGACTGCGTAATGCTAACTGTGGCCTCAATTGTTGGTTCAACGCCGCGTGAAGTGGGTTGTAAAATGATTGTTACCTCCGATCAGATATTCGGTACGATTGGTGGCGGAAACCTGGAGTATCAGGCCACTTCGATAGCACGTGATTTACTCGATAATCCACAACCGCTACACTTAAAACGATTTCCGCTCGGTGCCGGTTTAGGGCAATGTTGTGGTGGTCTGGTGAATTTATTGTTCGAACCGGTTGTTGGGGCATGCGACTGGTTAAGTGCTGCGATTGAGTACGAAGGGCTGGACAGGGAATGGGTTCGCGAAGTCCCAATGCGCGACGGCGATTCACAGGTTATTGTTCGCTCCCGTCTAGATGAAGATAGAACCGGTTTAGTTGGTAACTGTTTTATCGAAGTCAGCCAGTCAAAAAAGATTGAGTTAACACTTTTTGGCGCCGGTCATGTCGGCCGTGCTATTGTCAGTACGATGCAAGATTTGCCGGTTAAGATTCGCTGGGTGGATAGCCGTGATTCCGAATTTCCTGGTGATTTATGGGATAATATTGAAGTTATTGTGACCGATTCACCGGAAGCGGAAGTTGATGCTGCGAAACCTGGTGCCTGTTTTCTGGTCATGACGCACGAACATGCGCTGGATCAGATGCTTTGCGAACATATCTTAAAAAGAGACGATTTTACATTTTTCGGATTGATTGGATCGAAGGCTAAACGCCGAATGTTTGAAAGCCGGATGCAGCGACGAGGAATCGAGGTGGAAAAATTTTCGCGCATGATCTGCCCCGTTGGTGTAGAAGGCATTAACGGAAAGCAACCCGCAATGATTGCACTATCGGTTGCCGCCCAAATCATGCAGGTATACGATGCGTGTCAAAAGTCAGAACAATTAGAAATACAGAATAAGCGAAGTAGGGCAGTCGTAAATTGGGGGATACAATAATGTCGGAAAGCCAGCAAACAAATAGACTGGAACTGAATGGTATTACCAAGATTTATCCATCGGTAATCGCCAATCAAGATGTTTCACTTAAAGTGCGTCGAGGTGAAATTCATGCGGTGCTGGGTGAGAATGGTGCCGGTAAAAGTACGCTGATGAAAATGATTTATGGTGTCACCAAACCCGATGCCGGTGAAATCATATGGGAAGGTAACAGGATACAGGTGGAAAATCCGGCGCATGCCCGCAACCTCGGCATCGGTATGGTTTTTCAGCATTTTTCGCTATTTGAAACGCTGAATGTCGTAGAGAATGTAGCTCTCGCTTTGCCGGGGAATCCTGATCTGGGTGAGCTTTCAAAGCAGATTGATGAAGTATCTAATCGCTATGGTTTACCTGTTGATTCACAACGGCTGGTACATGCATTATCCGTCGGAGAGCGCCAGCGCGTCGAGATCATTCGTTGTCTGTTGCAAACTCCCAAGTTGTTGATTATGGATGAGCCGACATCAGTATTGACACCCCAGGCAGTGCGCAAGCTATTCGATACACTACGTCAACTCGCCGAAGAAGGTTGTAGCATTCTTTACATCAGTCATAAGCTTGATGAAATTCAGGAACTTTGCCATGTTGCTACAGTGCTTCGTGACGGCAAGGTCACTGGTGACTGCATTCCATCAGAAGAGACACCCAAGTCGATGGCGAGTCTAATGATTGGTAAGGAATTGCCGGTACCCGAGCACGATGCGCCAGTAGAACTGGGCGAAGCGCGCCTGCAGCTAAGGAGCCTGAGCAAGGCATCCGACGATCCTTTCGGTACCGATTTGAAGGATATCGAGCTCGAGGTTCGCTCCGGGGAAATTCTCGGCATAGCCGGGGTCTCGGGCAACGGCCAGCAGGAATTGTTGTATGCGTTGTCGGGCGAGGAACTGCTTGACGAAGCCGCTTCGATCGTAATCTGTGGCAAGGATTCAGGTCGGGATGGTCCGGGAGAACGTCGCCTGTCGGGTCTTGGATTCGTACCGGAAGAGCGCCTCGGTCGCGGTGCAGTGCCGCGCATGTCGCTTACCGAAAATGCTTTGCTGACCGCGCATCACACGGGCATGCTAAAGCGTGGCATGATCCAGTTCGACAAGATTTCCGAGTTTGCCTGTAAGTGCATCGACGGCTACAACGTCAAGTGTGGTGGTGAAGAACACGCGGCAAATTCGTTATCCGGCGGCAACCTGCAAAAGTTTATCATGGGGCGCGAGATTCTACTGGCGCCGAAAATGCTGGTGGTGGCACAGCCCACCTGGGGAGTCGACGTCGGTGCTGCCGCGTTCATTCGCCAGGAACTAATCGATTTACGCAACCGGGGCACTGC
>JAAEOZ010000490.1 GCA_024222685.1 Gammaproteobacteria bacterium
AAAGCCATCGGCTTATTAAGCGATCATCAGGACTTAGCGCTGGCATAAAGTTTTCAGGAATAACGAAATTTAACGATTGAGACGACTCGAAACTGCAATAAACCGACTGCTGTTAATCATTCCATTTGCATATTTGTCTAGCTTACCATCCATTAATTTAGCCAGTTTTTTCAACCGCTTACTGGTCGGGGGGTGCGTCTTCAGCATCACAGTCATATCGGCTTCAGTCGGATTAATACTATCGATAGTGGTTAATACATCAAGTAGTGCATAGGGATCATATCCAGCTCTCGCAGCCAATACAACCCCCCGTTTATCCGCTTGATATTCCAGATCACGGTCCAGCCCTGATGCATACAATTGCACACCGGCATTAACAACTTTATCAAAGGTTTCATGGTCGTCTTTATCGGCAAGTGCGCGTACTCCAATTTTTCCCCATATACCGCGCTTCATTGTTTTCTGTAATGCCTTTAAATGATGTTTCTTGATGACATGACTGATTTCATGACCGAGCACGCCAGCCAGTTGAGCTTCATTCTCCAGTAAACTAAACAGGCCTAGTGTCAATACAATATACCCTCCGGGAGCAGCAAATGCGTTAATACCGGCAGAATCGATCACACCAAAACGCCAGGGTAAATCTTTACGTTTTGATTGCGATGCTACCCAGAATCCAACATCATTTACATAATGTTGCAACTCAGCATTATCCACTAATGGGGCGGCACCGAGTAAACCTGATATCAGATTGCCTCCAAGTTCGATCTCTTCCTCGACGCTGACTTTCTTATTAGCATCGATAATGTCGCCACCGATTTCGATGAGATCATTCAAATCCAGCGCCAGAGCCCGAAATGGACTACTCCAGACGACGGCTACTAATATCAAACTTACCAGGCGAATTATCATTCTGTTATTTCTTTTTCTTTAAGTGCTTTATTTTCTTCGAGGATAAACCACCCTTACTGGCAAAGGTTTTCATTCGGGTATTATTACTGGAAAAACTCTGAAGCTTTTTCAGCTCTTCCAGGTCTGGTTTCGCGCCCTTAATTTCCTCTTCACTCAAACCACGTACGCCGATGGTAGCGGTACGACTTGACCCTCCTGAGTCATCTCCACCACCAAAAAAACCAGTCGCACTACGTGAAAATGACGCCAGTCCGGCGAGGAAGCCTCGAGAGTCGGATTCAGGCTCACTTTTAATTTCGGCTTTAACCAGGCCTTCTCGAACCTGATAACTTCGAACCCAGCCGGTCAGGTTCTGATTCTCAGAGAATATTTCCTTCCAGCCGCCTTTACGCGAAAACACACTCACAGAAGAGCCAGCTGGGAGGCGTCCGACCAAATTACCTCGGCTGTCAGCCTTGTCATAAACCTTGGAAATTCGGACGATAACGCCCTCTTCCACAGCTTGAACAGGCAGGAATATCAGGCTCAGAACGGATATCAGTAAAAAGGTTTTTCTCATTTTGCAAAAAAACAGGAAATCAGAAATGAAATTCTATAACAGTGCTGGCAATTATGCGATTGCCATTTGTCGGGCACAAAAAAAGGCGCCTGTACGGCGCCTTTCCCGTCCTCGCTGCTATATTTATTTTATTTGGCAGCTATCTCCTCCAGTTTCTTTGTCCTGAATATCCGAGCGCCCAGTTCGGCGTCTTTCGCAAATCGTCAACAGGCCACTGAAATTAACTGGCAGTAGTAGACCACAGGCTTTTGAAAGTTGCCACCATATTTTTAGATTATTTTACCACGGGTGATAATTCAGGATGTCCAGAGAGGCAAGGAGCCGTTTTCTGGCATTATTTCGACTCGAAATCGAAAACTAGTCTCAGACCTATCCCGGTTAATACTGTAGCAGTAATCCGATCATATATTCTTTGTGATTTCAGATAGGCAGCACGTGGTTTCTCGGAGGTCAAAATGAGCGTTACCAGCAGATACCAACCAGTTTCAACCAGGAAAACTAAAGGTGGCAACAGGTAATACATAACTGTTGGTATTTCTGCTGGTAACAATGCGGCAAAAATACCGCTGTATATCACTGCTGCTTTCGGATTACTCATTTGAGTAACCAATGCCAACGCAAAAGACTTAAGACATTGCTTTGCAAATGGTGATTTATTGACAGAAATGCTGGTTATCTGATTTGTGCTATTCCAGATTCGATAAGCCAGCCATATTAAGTACATTCCACCGAAAACCTTGAGCACCAAATATAAAATCGGTACATTGGTTAGAGCAGCTTGCAATCCCACCAGCGCTAGAATAGAAAATAGAGCACCTCCAACACCCATACCAATGGCGGCAAAAATACCATTAATTCGAGATGAAACCATTGATATTCTTGCGACAAGCACAAAACTTGGCCCCGGGCTGACGGCACCTGCGAGTAACGCGCCAAGAATCAGGATGATCGAGATTACAATATCCATATCAGTTTTACCCTGTTTTAACCATTAACGTCTGGTTGGGTAACGCAAAAAATCTATTATATTCTTTATCATGATATTTGGCTTCCATCAAGGTTAACTTGGGTGATTTCACTCAGATCTTCACCCGACAATTCGAATGCCTGGGCAAATCCTCTAATGAAACGCCCAGAACTGGGCACAATTTTAAATAGCTGGAAATCCTGTAACGGTTCAATGACATTGATGAAGTCACCAAAACGATCTCGAAACGCCTGCATGACCGTCTGAAATAATTTACTTTCTCGTGTTATGACTTCAGCCTGCCCATACCAGATGATACGTCTCCGCGCAAACAGGTTGCGCGTACTGGATTCATCTTCGATAATTAATAACCCAATTGAAGAATTGTTACTCAAGTTCTGCGTATGCCTGGCGAGCTGACTGAGGAACAAATAACAGGCGTTGTCAAGCAAGACAAATGGCGCATAGCTTGCCTCTGGCAAACTATCACCGTCTATGGTTGCTATTTGCAGGCTTAACTGGTTGTCACGCAGACTCAGGTATTCTTTGCGAACAGTTTCTATGTTTATTTTCTGGGGCATAGATACTTATTGATGAGATAGCCATCGATTGGTAAATAATCACCTAATTGTGCACTGCTATCAACGGTTATTCAATGTCGTGCTCGTTGATTATCAGAAGCGGCTTTTTTAGACCACAAATGTCTAAAGCGAGGTTTTGCTAACTGTTTTGGATACCAGAATAATAACCGGTCATTACTGGAATCCAGGGTAATGGATTTCTTGAAGGCCTCAAGTATTTTTCCCATTTCCTTTAGAAATCTCCTGGTATAAAACCGCCCAGGAGACCCATATGCAAAGGGCAATTATCTATTCCCATGATTCTGAAATTTTATATATCAATGGAAAGTGATTAAATAATTTCATCATCAGTAGGATTGGTTTGCTAATTCATTGAGTACCGATGAATAACTGTTTTGTTAACGACAGTTAAACCCACCGGATCATGTCATTGCTGGCCAGAAGTCTCATGGATAAATAGTGTTTCTGTAGCGGAAATATTTCGGTACAATATCAAAGGCTTACGTGTCAGGATCAAGGGATGAAGCTTGAGGATCATGAACATTCTGAATCAAATCCCGCGCTGCAGGTAATCGGTGAATGGACATTTTATCCGAAGCTCTACCAGCTTAGGCGAAAGGATGAAGTGACAAGGATAGAGCCAAGAGTAGCCCATTTATTGCTGATTTTAGTGCAGTCGGGTGGTGAACCATTGACACGGGAAGCCCTGATCGAAGAGGCCTGGTCGGGAATGGTTGTTGGGGACGAAGCACTAACCAGTGCGATCAATAAACTGCGCAAAGCATTTGGCGACGACCCCCAACATTCCCAGTATATCGAAACCATCCCCAAAATCGGTTATCGACTGATTGCACAGGTTAAATCTCCGTCATCCGAGAAACCTTTGAAACACGCCAGCTTTGCCATGCGCTATCGATTACTTCTTCTGATAATGATAACAACTAGTATTATCTCGTTTGTCGGGTATACGTTCTGGATAAGCTCTCAGTCAACTTATCTACCATCAAGCCCTGCAATCAGCGAGGTAAGTACAGCAAATTCTCCTACCGTTGCCGTTCTTCCATTTCTCAACATCAGTAATAATTCTGCCCAGGAATATCTAAGTGACGGAATCAGCGAAAGTTTGATCACCGACCTTTCCAGACTAAGTGGTATTACAGTTATTGCGCGCCATTCGTCGTTTTCCCACAAGGGCAGGGAGGTCAGCATAGAACAGATCGGTGAGGATTTAGGAGCACAATACGTCCTGGATGGCAGCGTTCAGATAGATGGAAGTAGTCTTCGAATCTCAGCACAACTAATCGACACTGAAACAGGACATCAACTTTGGGCTCAGCGATTTGATAAAAATTTGGGAGACGTATTCGAACTTCAAGATGAGATTACTCACGAAGTTGTAACAGCATTATCAGTCCGATTAGAGTCACACGAACAAATCCAGAGTAGAAACAAACACCCCGACAGCTTTGAAGCCTATGACCTGTTTCTCAGGGGGCAGCAGGTCTCGGTTCAATTTTCCGGGGAGTCAATAGCAGAGGCTATCAAGTTATATCGTAGCGCAATCAAGTTGGATCCGAACTATGCTCATGCCTACAGCGCTCTCGCAGTTGGTAGAATCCGAGAATTCCTGCTAGGGGTTACTGACACACCAGTTTTGAATCAAGATCGGGCACTGGAACTGGCCTTGAAAGCTACTAAGATGGATCCGAATTCGCACAAGATACAATGGTCCCTGGGATATGTTCATTTGTATCGGAAAGAATTTGAGGAAGGTGAGACAGCCGCCAGACGATCGATTATGCTTTCACCGAGCTATGCAGATGGCTACAGTCTGCTCGCTTTGTTCAAGAATAATTTAGGTATGTCAGCTGAGGCGATTCCGCTTATCGAAAAAGCAATGCAGCTAAATCCACATTATACCTGGGATTACATCTACCAACTTGGGCGCGCCCACTACACACTCGGCAATCATGCTGATGCCGCAGACCATCTGACACAGGCCATTGAAAGAAATGAAGCTGTGGGATACCCACGTTTGTTTCTGGCGGCAGCCTACGTCAATCTAGACCAGATTGATGACGCTGAATGGGAACTCGAACTACTTCAGGCCTTTCATCCGGAATATCTATCGCGAGCCTATCTGCAAAAAACCATGCCAATAGGTGACCCCAAATTAATGAATCGTTTATTAAATGATCTGAAAATGGCCGGATTGCCGGATTAGCACCATAGCAAACCACTTTTCTCAAAGTTGGTTTTCACCAACCTAATTTAAAGACACTATAATTTCGGTGGTAGTGAATCTAATATCGTCTACTGGGATTTTCGACTTTAATCGCCTGAATCCAATCTTATCCATTCATGCGCATTAATCGAGAACTGGCCTGATCATTTTCACTGGCAATATTCATCAACTTAACCTGTGTTTCGTAATGTCGGGCATATTCCATCATTCTAACCATTGCATCGACAGCGTTGACATTACTCGCTTCTAGTGCACCCGATGTGACACTTACTGAAGCATCTGCTGGTGCTTCATTTCCATCACGCATACGGAACAGGCCATCTTCTCCACGCACTAACTGCTCATTATCAGGTTTGACAAGACGTAGACGATCGACCGCTACCAATGTATTCGCTGCCTGACCTGCAGCACGGACACTCATGGTGCCATCGCGACCGACTATCAGCGTTTCAAATTGTGGCAACGTAATCGGACCGCCTTCACCAAGCACAATTTGATTGGCGCCATTGAGTAACAGGCCGTTAGCATCGGTATGAAAATCACCTCGACGCGAATAAGCAATACTGCCGTCATCTGCCTGAACCGCGAACCAGCCTTCGTCGTTGATAGCAATATCAAGCTCGCGGCCTGTAGTAATAACAGCACCCTGATCAAATTTGGCGCCAGAAATCTGGTCACTGGTATAAACCCTGTCCGGATGGCCAGGACCGTATACCGGTTTGGCCTGAAAGTGATCGAGCGTTGCCTTGAATCCAACAGTACTGACATTAGCGAGGTTATTGGCATTCGTCTGCTGAGCCTGCATCGACTGTGTTGCACCGTGCATTGCCAGATATAAAAACTTATCCATTGCTATAACCCTGTCTGACTAGAATGAATTAACGTATCTGGATGATAGTATCGGTAATCGCATTCGATGTTTCTATTGAACGTGCGTTTGCCTGGAAGTTTCGCTGGGCTGTGATCAGATTCACTAGCTGTGCTGTCAGATCGACATTCGATGATTCGAGTGCACCGGATTGAATTAGCCCGAATCGACTGGTTCCGGCCACACCGGTAAGCACTGCGCCGGAGTCGGTAGTTTCTGTCCAGGAAGAGCTACCCACATTCTTCAAACCCTGGCTATTGGGGAAATCAGCCAGTGCAATTTGCCCTAGAGGTGACGAGACACCATTGCTGAACGTTGCCCGAATGATACCGTCCTCCGAAATATCCAGCCCAGTTAAACGACCGGTTGCAAATCCGTCAGGATCGAGTGTATTCACTGCAAAGTCTGCTGAATATTGTGTTGTGGTATTGTTGGCGAAGTCATGTATAACAGACAGAGGATTAGCACCATTCGTCAGTGGAATATTGACTGTCTCAATCAGAGCCGGTGTACTACTGTTATACGAACCATCTGGATTGAAATTCATTACACCCATATTCTGATTTAACGGGACACCACTACTGGGGTGATTCACTGCAGTGCCTCCGTTTACGTCGACTTCAAGACCATCAACATAAGCAAATACGCCCCATTGATTGGGATCGCTACCCGGATTAGTTGCCGACCCGGGCAAATCATGCATAAAATAATACGTCATAATATGGGAAGCACCCAACGAATCGAATACGGTTGTCGAAGTAGAATGCGAAAAAGTACTACTTACTGTTGGATCAAAATTAGCTGGATCGATCGCTACCGCACTTTCATTGAGATTGACGCCGATTTCAACCTCGGCGGTTGCCGAGGGCGCACCTGTCGACGCTGGTAACTGTACAGGTAAGGTTGCATTCAGGCTGGTTGAAGTCACATTACCCAGGGCATCTACCGGGAAAACCTGCAAATATTGATTATTGCTGTTAGTAACATAGCCACTCGCATCTGCCTGAAACTGACCCGCACGCGTATAGGAAAGGTCAGTCCCGGTTAATCCCTGATTAACGACAAAAAAGCCCTGGCCACTAATGGCGAGATCCAGCGTGGCTTCGGTGAAGTCCAT
>JAAEOZ010000491.1 GCA_024222685.1 Gammaproteobacteria bacterium
AAGTTCCTGATTTAAATAAATTAAAATATCGCATTTGGAAAGATTACGGAGCTTTTTTGTGGATGGCGTGCCTGGAGAGATTCGAACTCCCGACCCCTCGGTTCGTAGCTCCACTGTTAAAATGGTAAGTTCATATAAATCAATAACTTGCGATCTTGATCAACCTCAAAATGTAGTAATAAACAGTGTAAATGAGCCTTATTTAGTGTTGTGCTGGTACATTATTGCTACATATGCTTCCCAACAAGCAAAGTCGACGAAAGCGGACGCTGGGGAATTTACGATGGGCGGCAGAAACCGACCGATTCTGTTGAAAAACTCAATAAGCAAATGCTGGATATTCTACCTCCAGGCAAGATTGAAAGTAGGTTAGCTTGGTTAATCCACGTTTTTCGTGGATTCTGTTCTGGTTTAGTAGTTTTTAATCGGATTTAGCATAATACAGGCGCACCTATCCTGTAATCAGGTGGTTTATATCGCTGCTGTGCCAGCTTTTTCAGGTTCTGCACAGTGGCCGCCAGTAAGAACTCATCATGTGCCCCGGTGATACCGCGTAATCGTAAACGGTCAAAATTCATAATGCGCTTGAGGTGAGCGAACAGCACTTCAACTTTCTTTCGGTCTTTTCTGGATTGCAGATATTCCGGGGTTTCACAAATATCCCTGGCGACATCACGTGATGACTCATAGATACTACGAGTGATTTTTCTGAATGTTGTGTCGGGGCAGCACCGGTGTTTAAGTTTGCAGGTTCTGCCATCGTGCTGACTGGAACGATAGATAATCGTATTCGCTTTGGTAATGGGTGAACGGGGCTTCGTAAAATTTCGTCTTCTGGATTGCAGACGATTACCGCCAGGGCAATGGTAACAATCCGCCTCGCTGTCCCAGATGAAATCAGATTGACTAATAATACCTGGCTTAGCTTCAGACTTGTCCAGGACTGGAATGTGCGGTTCGATTTGTTTTTGCTCGACTACCCAATCGAGCATCGCCGCAGAACCATAGGCGGTATCGGCGATCAGTCGGTCCGGTTTAATATCAAGGTTTTCTTCAACCCGGTCAATCATGGTTTGGGTACTGGTGACTTCGGCAATTCGGTGAGAAGGGGTCGATTCCACATCCACAATGACAGTGTGCTCGATATCGATCAGGTAATTGTCGCTGTAGTAAAACTGTCCCGGTCCCTTATCTCCTGCCCACTGTGCCATGGGATCGGTGGTCGACACTTTCTTCTGAGGGCGTCTTGCCAGAGGATCGGACTCTAATGCATCCAGATATTCTCTTACGGCTCGCGATTGTGTCGGATCAGGTTGCCAGTCAACCGGACCATCGACCATGCGTTGCCGGGAAGCGTCGGCTTTGATGTAACTGGCGTCAGTTGCAAAGCCTTCACCTTTAATCAAGCCCTCATCATTACAACGTTGCACCACGCGATCAAATACAAACCGGAGTAGATCCGCTTCTCTGAATCGACCGTGCCGATTCTTTGAGAAAGTTGAATGATCGGGTACCGCGTCCTCTAAACCCAATCGACAGAACCATCGATAAGCCAGATTAAAACGGATCTCCTCGCATAACCGGCGCTCTGATCGAATGCCGTAGCAATAGCCGATCAGTAACATTCGGATCATCAACTCAGGATCAATCGAGGGTCGGCCGGTGTGGCTGTAAAAATCTTGGAGGTGCTTGCGAATAACATCAAAGTTGAGAAATTGATCGATTTGGCGAAGCAGATGATCTGGTGGAATGTGTTTTTCCAGACAGAACTCGTAAAACAACGCGTTCTGCTGGCCCGGCAGCTGTCCCATCATGGGGCGACTTCCTGATGAAGTGAATACCGGGTGCCATTATCCCATGAACGAAAAATAATCAGGCGTTTTTCAACAGTATCGGCACCTTGCAGCCTATGACGTTTAAAATTTGAATGACAGCAATGGGTGATTCTGGTGTAGATGATTTCAACGGCTGCTTTCTCCGATATAGATACTCACAGCCGTTTGACCATATTCAAAAATACGCGTGTGTTCGAATATTGCCTTAAATCATCCGCTGTTGTTGTTATGCTTATAGTGGTTGGATTTG
>JAAEOZ010000492.1 GCA_024222685.1 Gammaproteobacteria bacterium
ACGACTCGAGTTTACCCTGCGCGATGCAAAAGATGCTGCCGAGCAAAACAGCCGTTTTAAAAGCCAGTTTATCGCCAACATGAGCCATGAGTTACGCACCCCGCTGAATGCGATTATAGGCATAACCGAAATGCTGCGTGAAGATGTGGCAGAGGATGGCCCGGAAGCATTCGTTGAGCCCCTGACCCGCGTTTCCCGGGCCGGTAAACACCTGTTGAATCTAATCAACGATGTACTCGATTTGTCACGAATAGAAGCTGGTAAACTGGATTTATTTCCAGAGCATTTTGAAATCGAAACCTTGTTAAATGATGCGATTATCACGACCCAGCATCTGATTCAACAGAACAACAACAAGCTACATCTTGAAGTGGCCGAAGAAGTAAAATCGATATTCTCCGATCCACTACGATTTCGTCAGATTGTATTGAACCTGTTAACTAACGCATCAAAATTTACCCAGAACGGCGACATACACCTGCGAGCGAGCTGTGAAACCAATGACGACGGTGACTGGCTGGATCTCGTTGTTAGCGATACCGGCATTGGCATCGAAGATGCTTTTCTCGACAAATTATTTATAGAATTTGCGCAGGAAGATAGTTCTGCCACACGAAAATTTGGCGGTACCGGGCTAGGTTTAACTATTAGCCAGCGACTGTGCAGTATGATGGGTGGTGAGATTAGTGTAGAAAGTACAATCGGGGTCGGCACCACCTTTACAGTACGTTTACCGGCTATTCCGAGCCGTTACCCTAACACCGAGATGGCAGCAAAACAGTCGAGGCAACTATGAGGAAGCTACTTTACGTTGAGGATAATGAAGATAATATCTACATGCTATCTAATCGGCTGCAGCGTGAAGGTTTCGTGGTTGTAATAGCCCGTACCGGAAGTGAAGGTGTTCAGCTTGCACATAGTGAACAACCCGATTTGATCATTATGGATCTGGTGTTACCGGAAATGGATGGGTTTGAAGCCACCCGTGAGCTCAGGTTGTCGAATGATACTAGCGATATCCCTATTATTGCGCTCTCAGCCAGTGTATTGCCGGAA
>JAAEOZ010000493.1 GCA_024222685.1 Gammaproteobacteria bacterium
GAAAAACCACCAATTGACCCGGCCATCGAAGAAGCGTTACAAGCCTATATGGCCCGTCGGAGAGAAGAAGAGAATCCCCGATAACCTTGAATCCGTAGTTTGATATTGGTGGTGCGGAGAAGGATCGAACTCCCGACCTTCGCATTGCCAACGTGGCCTGCCAGCAATGTGGGGGGGCTCAAGCTCGTCGCGTGTCTCGAAGATTCCCACCAAGTAGGCACAATGCCTGAAACGCGTGTTCAATATCGCCCTGTGAAGCATGCGGTGGCACCGTCCCGACCCACTATAGCAAGGGCGAAAAGGATAATACGACCCCTCTTCTACAAATCTCCTACTTTAAAATCGGTTGGATCATTTAGAAATCGCTAAGCCATCAGAAAATGGTGGCTACGCCCTGATTTGAACAGGGGACCCCATCATTATGAGTATGACCTGGCTTGAATAAACGTTTATTAATCAATAACTTACTCGTACACCCGTTGTGCTATTTTTCACTACAATGCACAACCGTGCACAACTGTCTCCTACAAATCTCCTAAAAAGATGCCCAGCCTGTTAGCAGACCTGGTACAGAGCTGTATGAGTTGAGTGATGGATATCTTCGGTTAATATGAATCGATGTATTTCTGCAGAGGCGAATTTCTGTTTCCCGTCAGCTGCCGGGAAGTAGCTGCAGGTCACTTTGAATGGCTTATTTTTTGCCCCCGCTCACCGGCAGGTTGCCGTGTTACTTTCAAACAGCTGCCATTCGCGTCTGTTTTCGGTCAGGTCCGAGTAGCGTATGTCTCGCTGCAATGTGCTTGGCGGCTCAGTCGATGGAAGCGCTTTGAAACAAGTCTTTTTTGCACACCGGGGCGGTAAATTTTCACCCTCTGCCAACGGCTTCGTTATCCACTCCTACCGGGTCGTCCGAGAATGCGAAACAGATGAATCATTGCTCGTAATATTTCACTGTTTTACTAAAATCGTTGGGTTGCGGATATAGATTTGCCTGGTCGGTTAAAATTCGCTCCTAAGCTGCAAATGGAACTTCGTGTTCGTCGAATGTCGATACTTGGCCGCGAATGAATGCTTCGATTTCGTCGTTTACGGTTTCGCGATGGGTAATGGGTCCCATATGGCCCATCTGCGGCATCTGTAGAAGCTCTGCATCGGGCAATATATTACTCAGTATCTGAGAAATCACCTGGGTTGGGCGAGGCGACTTTTCGCCATACAGACACAGCGCCGGTACATGCAGATTTTCCAGTGATGTCAGGGTATTTTGTTCTGCAAATATGGCTTTGAAATTTTCCAGTACCGTGTCGATTTTATCGCTCATTTCGGTCTGTTGTTGAGGGCGAAGCTGATCCCATGAACCTGGGCCAGACCAATACTCTATAAATTTCCGAGTGGCTGAAGCAAAACGGCCGGTTCGATACTCTCGTTCGATTTCCATCGAAAACTGGGTTACTTCAGATGCCACCTGTTGTGTTTCAGCCGAGGCAAACAACGCAGTGAACACGACTGGTTCATAAAGGGTCAAACTCGCTATTTTAGTAGCGTATCTCTGTGCCGCTTTAAGCGTAACCGCTGCACCATAGGAATGTCCGACCAGGTGTATCGGGCCGCTCATGGCTGCCAGCACCGGAGCGAAGAAATCGACATCGTCGTCGAGAGTGAAGGCACGGTCGAGATGCCATTTAGGGCTATTTCCATAACCATACAGATCAGTGGCGGTGACACGGTAGGAGTCGTCCAGGCGGTCCATTAATCCGAACCACTGTCGTGATGAGCCCAAGCTGCTATGCAGACAGACGATGTTATCGCCTTGACCGCTAGTTCTGACAAAGGCTGTTGGCAAGATTGCTAGTGCGTTCATTTCTTTATCCGTTTCCAGGGTGATTGTCGATGCCCACTTTAGCGTTTAATGGTTTCCCTACGATTTCAGTACAGTCTCTATTTGTTTCAATTGTTTCTATCCGGCAGTATTTTTGGATTGGTTCCAGGAGTAAAATATTAATCGTGCGCGTCAGTGCAGGTCGGGCAGGTGATAAAGACAAACTGGTCAATGTTTCGTTCTGGGAAATCGCCCCTGGATTTCACCATCACGAAAATTCCGGTAACGCTGGATTTATTGTAGACCCGGTTGCGCAGGGCTATTGAGCAATCGATATACTTCGGTCTGTGAAGACTTGCCGCGTATGGCTACCTGGCCAATATTGTCGAGCGGGTAACTACCTGACAGCAATTGAACCGTGTCATGTGAAATTAATACCCTGGAGTCGAACTCTTTGTTGAGGCGTTCCAGTCTAGCCGCCAGATTGACAGCGTTTCCATGTACGGTGTAGTTCATGCGCTCTCCCGAACCGACATTACCGGCAAAAACTTTACCACTGTTAATCCCGATTCGTGTGCTTAAGCCGATACCGGCAAACTTGTGGGTATCCAGAATCCGTTGAATTTCGATGGCAGCCCGAACTGCATTGTCGGCGTGTCTCGAGTCGGTTAGCGGAACGTTGAAGGTAACCAGCATGGCGTCGCCCTGAAACTGGTTGACTACGCCTCCGTAGCCTGTGATCGGTTCAATAACGGCTGCAAAATAATCATTCAGCATGCCAACCACATGCGCAGGTTGCATCGATTCCGCAATACGCGTGAAATTCGCTATATCGGTGTACATAATTGTCGCATCGGCATGCTTCGGTTCGAGTTCACCCTGTCCCGAAACAATGGCTTCGGCAACGGTTTCTGGTACATATTTGCCAAATACACGGCGGATAATGCTCAGCTGCTGCAGGGTTTCGTCGCGTAATCGCTTCTTTTCAAGGCTAGCCCGAACGCGCGCACGTAAGAGGACGGCATTGTACGGTTTCGCCAGATAGTCATCTGCTCCCGCTTCGATACAACGCACCACACTATCGATCTCGTTAACAGCCGAGTTCATGATAACCGGTATATTGCGTAATCGGCTGTTCTGCCGCATTTGTTCCAATACCTGGTAGCCATCCATTTCAGGCATTAGCACGTCTAACAGCACCAGATCGATGTCATGCGATTTCAGTAAGATCAATGCCTCGCTTCCATTAGCCGCCTCGATAATATTAGGATACCCCTCACGTATTAATCGCTGTTTCAGGGTATAGCGGTTATCTTCGTTATCGTCGACGACGAGTAGAAGCGGTGCCTTCGTAGCAAGCTTGTCGGTAACTGGGGTCATGACAGTTTCAGGCGTCATTTGCATAGATCGAGTATCTGCGGGTTAAACCTGAACAGCCGACTAGGCGGCTGTTCGACGATGGTCCTGTGGAACGACAGATTTACATACTTCACTAATATGTCGATGGTCAGTACCACAACATCCACCAAAAACACGAAGATTTCTCAGCAGCTGGTTTAATTCGGCATAGGATTGTCCGAATTCGACCGGGTTGCCGTCATCGAGTTCTACCGCTTCGTCAAGCTCCGCGTGACTCATGCAGGATGCATTGGCACGCAGACCGACGATTCGATCCGTCCAGTGGGCGTCATTCTTTAATACGTGAGTAAAATGCGATGGGTGAGCGCAGTTGATCATGTAATAGACTGGCGCAGATTGAGTTACCGAGTCGACGGTTTCAATGGCGTCTTTGAGTGACATGCCGTTAGGTAGCCGTCCATCGGTTTCGACCGTGAATGAAATAGCCACCGGGACACCCAGTGATTGGGCAGCTCGGGTGATGCCTATCGCCTCTTCGGCATAAGTCATGGTGACCGCCGAAATCATATCTACACCGGCATCGGCTAGTGCCTCGACCTGGTGACTGTGATATTGCTCAGCTTCATCAGCACTGAGTAACTGAGTGGGATTGTAGCCGTCATCCTGGGGGCCTATCGCACCATTAATGATCATCGGGCTATCTTCGGTAACGTTACGATCGCGTATGTTTTTCATTAGCGATACGCTTGACAGGTTGTACTCACGGATATCTGCTGGCATATAACCTAATTTATTACCCCAGCCAGTGCTGGCGCGCCAGGTCGGCGTATCGAGTATCAAACCGAGCTTGTTGTGCAAGGCAATATCAATGTAATCCTGGTAATAGTCTCGCAGCCCGTTGATTCCAGAATCGCTATTCAGTAAATCAAATGCTGCAAATTCGGGTAAATCAATATTTTTGAGGAAGATAAAGGTGGTCTCAAGACCTCCATCTGCAATAAAAATCTTGTTACCCTGGTGGGGCAGACCACTTTTGTGGTTTGTTGATTTCAAGCTCATGTGTTTACTCCGGTCATGTTTATCAGGTATTTCGCTTTAATATCAGTGCTGGCCGACAGCCAGATGAGGAGTATTATGTTGGCCGAATATTTCCGGACTATGTCCATCGCGTGGATATTTGTTTCAATTGTTTCAGCTGAAAGCAACCCGATTGTCAGTACCTAGATCGCCCTGGCAGGACGCCTGAAGAGTAGAAAAAGCCTCGATTAGCAGTTAATAAACTTGTTTCAGCGTGTTAGCACCGTTAGCATTTGAGCTGGAAGCTTGTCCAGGTCAGGTTAATTTCAGGTTTCCAGGAGAGATAAAATGGTTATTAGAAATGCTACGTTAACCCTGATTATCGGTATCCTTATATTTACCGGTCGGGTGGAGGCGGAGATTCTGGTCGGTTTTGCTGGTCCGATTACGGGTCCGAGGGCCTGGTCAGGACAGCAGTTCCAGCGTGGTGCCGAGCAAGCCGTGGCAGATATAAACGCGGCCGGGGGAGTGCTAGGACAATCTTTGAAACTCATTGTCGGTGACGATGCCAGCGATTCGCTACAGGCCAGGGCCGTTGCTAATAAAATGGTGGC
>JAAEOZ010000494.1 GCA_024222685.1 Gammaproteobacteria bacterium
AACAGGTATTTTTAGGCGGTGAGACCTTTGTCGAAAAACATCAGCAAAAGATAAACGAAATGGCGGCACTGGATGACATTCCCGCATTTCAGAAAAGAGCGATAGCTAAGCCGTTGATTGATTATCGGAATAAATATGAAGATGAAAACATCGCTATCAAAGAGGCCTATTTGTCGGGCGGGTACACGATGAAGCAAATCGGCGAGTACTTTGACAGGCATTACACGACTGTCAGTCGGATAATAAAAAAGTTTGAGTGATGTGATGTGGAAAGACCTGACCCCGTGGTGTGCACTGAAAGCCAACTGCCGGGCCAAAACCCGCCAATCAGTTGTCTTCAGTAAATTGCGGCGTCATGATTAATTCAAGTATGGAAACGTTGTCATCATCAGCCACCTTTTTTTATAAATTCATTTTACCGTCTCTCTGGATTGGGTTATTCGGTCTGGTGACAATAACGATGTTTGTCACTGATTCCGCTAGTAGCAATCTGAAATGGCAGTTTCTGGGAGCCTGGATTATTGGAGGTGTTTTGATCTATGTGATGTGCGCTAGAATAAAAAAGGTAATGTTTGATGGCAGGCTTATCTATGTTTCGAATTATTTTGAATCGGATACCATAGAAATTTCAAAAGTATTATCAGTCTCTGGCACGATATTGTTATCGCCAGAGTTGGTATGGTTCAAAGTCAAAGAAGAAACTTCTTTTGGTGACACCATAATATTTATGCCGAAATTTCGGTTACTATCTGGGTTTAGTAAGAGTCCGGCTGTCAAAAAGCTGAAAATAATATGTGGTATTCAATCATAAGTAACAAAAGCGGGCTCTGGAAAAAATTTGCTGAGATGAAAAGCCGCTAGCTGCAGGCCAGCGGCTCTGTTTTATAGCTCGCCAAATCAAGCCCCAATAATATTATGTCCAGGCCCATACGGAAAGCCGGTGATATTCTCAGCGCCATCTTCACCGACAACCAGAATGTCGTGCTCACGATAACCACCGGCACCGGGCGTACCAAGCGGCAGGGTCAACATCGGTTCCATCGATACCACCATGCCCGGGACCAGTTCGGTATCGATGTCTTCGCGTAACTCGAGGCCGGCTTCACGCCCGTAGTAATGTGAGAGTACACCGAAGGAATGGCCGTATCCGAATGAACGATATTGCAGTAAATCCAGATCATCAAAAAATCGATTGATTTCGGCACAGATGCCTGAACAGCTAGCTCCGGGTTTAATCAGTGACAGCCCCAGCTCATGGGCACCGACATTGGCTTCCCAGATGCGAAGTGAGTCGGCATCTGGCTCGCCAAGAAACAGCGTTCTTTCCAGTGCAGTGTAGTAACCCGAAATCATCGGGAATGTGTTGAGGCTGAGGATATCGCCCTTTTGCAATTTCGCGGTTGTTACCGGGTTATGCGCGCCATCGGTATTCAACCCGGCCTGGAACCAGACCCAGCTATCGCGTAATTCACTATCGGGATAGGATCTGGAAATTTCGAGTTCCATGGCATCGCGTCCGGCCATGGCGACATCGATTTCGCGAGTACCTTCCTTAATCGCAGCGTGGATGGCTTCGCCACCGATATCCGCTGTACGCGCGCCGCCTTTAATCAGTTCGATTTCTTCGGCAGATTTGATCATGCGTAATTTCATGATTTCGGCATTCAGGTCGGTGATTTTAACTTCACTCAGAAAACTGCTCATGGTTTGGCGCGAGACCAGTGTCATATGATCGCCTTCGATACCGACACTTTTCACATTTGGAATAATCGACTTCACCGCGCGCCAGTAATTGTTGCGCTGCCAGTCCGTGTAGATGATATTTTCACCGTAACATCGACGCCACGGCTGACCACCGTCGATATTGGCTGAAACCGTAACACATCGGTCGGCACTAACCACACAGGCATATGGTCGGCCGAATGAGCAGTATAAAAAACCTGAATAGTAAGCAATATTGTGCATGGAAGTCAGCACCATTGCTTCTACACCGCTGGCTTCCATCAAGCCGCGCAGATTGCCGAGACGGGTTTCGTATTCGCCATCAGAGAAAGCAAGATTGGCTTTATTGCCATTCTGTAACTGGAAAAATTCAGGTCGTGTAGTTTGCGATTGAGACATAGTCACTCCGAAGTCTATTCCAGGTAACTTATGTTATTACCCGGACCGTTTATCCGGGCGTACAGGATCAAAAATCTGCAAAGGCAGCTATGATTACGCTAATCGGCAACGACGCCATCGCTGCCAGCGGACAGCGATTTTAGCGAACCAAATTTAGCCTGGCAAGTCTATTTTAGGTACACTTGAAACGCTCATCCAGGAGGGCACAAAAATGAAAATACTAATCCCACTCATACTACTCGTATTTGCTATCGGCCAGGCGCAGGCTAATAACGCTTTAATCAGTGTCAAAAGTGCGCATGATGTCAAGTCAACTGCCGATCGGCTTGAAGCTGTTTTAAAGAAAAAAGGCATGAAGGTTTTCAACCGTATCGACCATGCCAGTGGCGCCAGGTCTGTTGGTAACAGTCTGCGTGCAACCGAGTTAATTATTTTTGGAAACCCTAAAATTGGTTCGGTTCTGATGAACTGTGCGCAAACAATCGCCATCGATCTGCCGCAAAAAGCGCTGATCTGGCAGGATGGTGGCGGCCAGGTCTGGCTGTCTTATAATAATCCGGCCCTGCTGGCTAACCGGCATCGTATGGCAGGTTGTGATCAGATACTGAAAAAAGTAACCGGCGCTTTGGCAAAATTTGCCGAAGTGGCTACCAGCCCCTGATCTGTTCAATTAGTTGATAAATCCGGGAAGCAGGTGTTCGGCCTGCTTCCCGATCACTCTTAGCTCACCTGGCTGAAAGGATAAATTCCTGGATTTTGGATGCATCGATCAGATTGTTCCAGCTTTCGGCGCCTGATTCGAGCAGTCGTTCATCCCAGTGCTTTAAGCGGCTACGGTATACCTCCGGGTTGGAACTGTCGCGGTTAAGCTTGATAACATTCATTGCAGCGATGTTTATTCCATCAAATTCGTCACTTTCAAACTTACGCACTACACCTTCG
>JAAEOZ010000495.1 GCA_024222685.1 Gammaproteobacteria bacterium
ACCTACGGACCGACCGAGAGATAAAATACTAGCTAATGAATATCGGGTTTACTTGATAAATTGTTGATTTATAGTGAAAAAATGGTGGCTACGCCCTGATTTGAACAGGGGACCCCATCATTATGAGTGATGTGCTCTAACCAGCTGAGCTACGTAGCCATTTGTGCTTGGAGTCTGTCAAACCCGAGATGAATCTACTGCGGTAAAGTTGGATTTGGCCATATTCCGATTTCTTTCTCGTCAAATAGATTAACTATTTTCCTCAAAAGTAATCACAATCTGACTCAAACCAATCTTTCCCTCGCAACGAACACTCAGATTCGAAAGACTCCCCGGATCGGCCTGGCCGATCGCGAAGAGCGCGCGATTTTCGCTTGAACACCGCGCGCTGTCAAGTTTAGTTCGGGTTTCAGACATTAAAACGGAAATGCACTACGTCACCTTCCTGCATAACGTATTCCTTGCCTTCGAGGCGCCATCTCCCTGCATCTTTGGCGCCCTGTTCACCTTTGCCTGCAATGAAGTCGTCGAAACCGACAACTTCTGCACGGATGAAGCCTTTTTCAAAGTCTGTATGGATGACGCCAGCGGCTTTTGGGGCGGTATCGCCAACGCGAATCGTCCAGGCGCGGACTTCCTGTACACCCGCGGTGAAATAGGTTTGCAGTCCCAGGAGTTTATAACCGGCATGTATGACCCGGTCGAGACCCGGTTCGGTCAGGCCGAGTTCGCTGAGGAATTCAGCAGCATCTTCGGTGTCGAGTTCGGCAATATCAGCTTCGATTGAAGCGCATATCGCAACGATTTCGGCACCCTCGGCATCAGCGTATTGTTTCAAAGCGTCCAGATGTGGATTACTTTCAAACCCATCTTCAGCGACATTGGCTATATAGAGTGTCGGTTTTGCGGTAATCAGGTGTAGATCTTTCATCCAGGCTTTCTGACTGTCGTCGACTTCGAACTTGCGTGCACTCGCGCCAGTTTCAACATGCGCCTGTATCGCCTGCATAAAAGCCAGTTTGGCTTTTGCTTCCTTGTCGTTGGATTTGGCGAGTTTGGTGGCGCGTTCGAGCTGACGCGCGATGGATTCCATATCAGCGAGTAGTAATTCGGTATTAATGGTTTCGATATCGCTCATCGGGTCAATTTTGTTGCTGACATGAACAATGTCGTCATTTTCAAAGCAACGCACAACCTGCGCTATGGCATCGGTTTCGCGGATATGTCCGAGAAACTGATTACCCAGCCCTTCGCCTTTGGAGGCACCGGCAACCAGCCCAGCAATATCGACAAATTCCATGGTGGTTGCAATGGTCTTTTTCGGCCTGACAATATCGGTGAGTTGTTTGAGGCGTGGATCGGGCACCTCGACGATGCCGACGTTCGGGTCTATCGTGCAGAAAGGATAATTTTCCGCCGCAATGCCGGCTTTGGTCAACGAGTTAAAAAGCGTTGATTTGCCAACATTCGGTAGACCGACGATACCACATTTAAATCCCATGATTTCTGCTCTCTAGGTATGTAATGCCTGCATGGCCTTGTCTATTCGGCCTTCCAGTACTAGCGGCATAACTTCTAAAGTACGCCGATTTGCCATTTCAATCGCATCCAGATCCGCTACCGACGGCTTGTGCAAAACGTAGTTCACGACCTGATTGCGATCACCGGGATGGCCGATGCCAACGCGAAGCCTGAAAAATTCACGATCACCGAGATGCGCAATAATGTCGCGTAAGCCGTTATGGCCACCATGACCACCGCCCTGCTTTAGTCGATTGTCACCCGGCTCAAGATCGAGTTCGTCGTGTACCACCAGTATCTGTGCCGGCTTGAGCTTATAATACCGCGCCATCGCGCCCACCGATTGTCCGCTTCGATTCATGAAGGTTAAAGGTTTGAGCAGATAGACGTCTTCGCCACTATTGCGAATTTTGCATTCTTCGGCATTAAAGCGCTTTTCGATCCGAAAACTTTGCGAATTTTGGCTGGCTAGCGCGTCGACAAACCAGAACCCGGCATTGTGACGGGTATTGACGTAATCGGCCCCGGGATTTCCGAGGCCGACAATCAAACGTATATCTGCGGTGAGTGCAGGCACCCGCTATAAACTAGTCTTCGCTAGCCTCGTCTTCAGATTCGTCATCTTCGCTCACTGGTGCTTCGGGCGCTTCATCGGAGATTTCTTCGACAGCACGGGTCTTAACTACCGAGAGAATACCTGTGTCGTGATCTTCGCCGTGGGTCAATGCAACAATTTCGACACCTTTCGGCACTTTTAGCTCCGAGAGATGAACAATATCGCCAAGATGCACTTCGGTAGCGTCGATTTCAAGGTACTCCGGCAAGTTCTTCGGTAAACAGACGACTTCAATTTCTGTTACCAGCTGGGTCATCATGCCGCCGTCCAGTTTTACACCGACGCATTCATCAGCATTGATAACGTGAATCGGTACTACCACATGAATCGGCTTTTTCTTGTCGATACGGAAAAAATCCGCATGTTGAATTTTATTCTTATACGGATGACGTTGCAGATCACGCAGAATGACTTCTTCGGAATCTTTGCCGACATTCAGGTCGATGATTTGTGTATAAATCGCTTCATTTTCGAGTTCATGAGCGAATTCGTTATGCGCGAGGCTGATTGAAACGGGATCGCTATCCCCGCCGTATACGATTGCAGGAACCATATTCGTGCGTCTCAGGCGGCGGCTCGCACCTTTCCCCGTATCTGCACGTGGTTCAGCATTCAGTTGAATATTGTCTGACATTGCTGTACTCCAAAAACAAAAAAACCGTCTTTTGACGGAAACCTCTTTTGCGACCAAAGAGGAACGAATACATCGCCATGGCGATGATCGTCAGTCGCCATACATTAATCCATGTACAACGAACTGACAGATTCTTCAAAATGGATGCGGCGGATCGTCTCTGCCAGCATTCCAGCTACCGATACCTGGCGTATTTTCACGCAGCTAGCCGCTTCTTTCGAAAGCGGTATTGTATCGGTTACAACCAGTGCATCGAGCACTGAGTTTTCAACATTATCAATCGCCTTACCCGACAGCACCGCATGCGTACAATAGGCATAAACGCCGGTCGCTCCATGATCCTTCAAGGCTTCTGCGGCTTTGCATAAAGTACCTGCGGTATCGACCATATCATCAACAATAATACAGGTATGGCCTTCTACTTCACCGATGATATTCATCACCTTGGCCATATTCGGTTGCGGTCGACGTTTATCGATAATCGCCAGCTCTGCATCGTCGAGCTGCTTGGCTACCGCGCGTGCGCGAACAACACCACCGACATCAGGTGACACCACGATCATATCGGGATACTTCTGTTTCCAGATATCACCCATTAAAATCGGTGACGCGTATACATTGTCAACCAGGCATTCAAAAAAGCCCTGGATCTGGTCGGCATGCAGATCAATCGTCAATACTCGATCAACACCGACACTACTCAACATATTGGCAACCACTTTGGCCGTTATCGGTACGCGTTGAGAACGTACCCGCCGATCCTGCCTTGCGTACCCGAAATAGGGAATAACAGCCGTCACCCTGTCTGAGGATGCACGCTTTATGGCGTCAATCATCACCAGCAGTTCCATCAGGTTGTCATTGGTTGGCATACAGGTTGGCTGGATCACGAATACATCCTTACCACGTACATTTTCACCAATTTCAACCGCCGTTTCACCGTCACTGAAGGTGGTCACGGAAGCAATTCCAATGGGGATATCAAGGTGACGCACAATGGCCCGGGACAACTCCGGATTGGCGTTTCCTGTGAAGACCATCAAATCGTTAGTGGCGACACTAGCAACCATTGGATTCTCTCAGTTTTATAAAAAATGGCTGGGCCGGCTGGATTACAAAATACCTCCATGTATTTTACCCTGCGGGCCATCCTGCGGATGTTCAAAATCGTTCCAGACGATTTTGTCGAACCGCTTTGCTTCGCCTCCAGCCCGGCTACCGAAAAACTGGTACTTCCCAGGGCTAAAGACCTCTTAATATGGCTGGGCCGGCTGGATTCGAACCAACGCATGCCAGGATCAAAACCTGGTGCCTTACCGCTTGGCGACGGCCCAATTAACTTACTTAAGAAACAACAGTTTAGCTGTTATTTCTAAAATTTCTGCACTGTTCAAGTACCGGGTTTTTGTTCATACCCTGTACAACATAACCCTGCCATTGCTGTGGCAACCGCGATTTTACCTTTTCGGCGACCTGCTGGCTATCGAAAGGCGCGTATATACAGGCTCCGGTACCCGTCAATCTGGCTTCGGTAAACTGGCTTAACCAGTCAAGCGCCTCAGCTATGACCGCATAACGCTTGCGCACTACCGGTTCACAGACATTTGCGCCCGATCCATCCAGAAAGTCGCGTATTGTGATGGGATCACACACACGTGTCAATTCTTCAGCATTAAAAATTTCTGCGGTAGAAACATGAATATCAGGATTGACCACCAAATAATGTTTTTCTGGTAGTTTAACAGGGGTTAACCGCTCACCAATGCCATCTGCCCAGGCCGCAAATCCGCGTACAAAAACCGGCACATCGGCACCCAGTTCGAGACCCATTTCAGCGAGTTGATCGATCGACAGGCCGATATCCCACAATGTGTTTAACGCCAGCAGACAGCTCGCGGCATTGGAGCTGCCACCACCCAGACCACCGCCTACTGGAATCTGCTTTTCGATAGAAATCGTTACACCCTGACGAATCTGATATCGATGTTGTAACATCTTCGCCGCTCGTATTACGATATCTTCGGATTGCTCTACCGGAGTCTGGCTGTTTACGCGCTGGATTTGCAGGTCGTTAGTGGTTTTAAAATGGAGCTGATCATACAGATCGATAAACTGAAATACGGTTTGCAGGAGGTGGTATCCATCCTCCCGCCGACCTGTAATGTGCAACATTAAATTGAGTTTTGCCGGTGATGTCAGCGTCAGGCTGCTCATAGTTCATTAGTTAAAACTGGGGAATAACTCGTTATTGGTGACGTTGGTTAATGGTTTCTGCCAATGTTCGATCACTATTTTGAGTGCCAGTTTATCGTGTTTTAGATACATTCTCTTTGGTAAACCCTTTGCAGCATCAACCCGATCGAAATAATCCAGATAGTTAATATGCCAGTTATTTTGAGATAGAGATTTTAAGCGGCCATCGTCGTCTAAATCATGCCTGTATGACATTGACTTCTGCGGCAGACCCCTGATCCATGACACAAGGCCGGTAACAGGAATCGCAAAGCCGACAACATCCAGCAATGCTGATTCGGCATCTTCCGCATAGACCACACGCCCATCACTCAGGCTTAGTTTGATCGGATAGCTGGTCTCCCGGCTCGATTCAAGACGGATGACACCCTGGCCGAATGGTGCTTCCAGCACAATGACAAACTCATTCAGGTTATGACGCCAGCGTAAGCCGATATTATGAATTGTGTCGTCGACAAATATTACCGCACGGCCATGAAGGTTCCAGCTATTTACTCGCCCAGCTTCAAGTTGATATTGTGCCCATATGCCGGTCGCCTCAGACAGCGAAATTTTTGGCACATTGCTACAGGCCTGGAGAAGGCAAAAAACAACCGTCAGCAGGCTGAGTCTGCGAGCTAGCATGGGTTCGATAGTTAGCGATTACTGGACTAATCGGCGCATGACGTTTTCAATCAAATGATCACCCGGTGATTTTTTCAGCGCTTTTTTCCAGACGATCCTGGCTTCTTGTTTATTACCCGATACCCATAACACTTCGCCGAGGTGTGCGGCGATTTCCGCATCTTCATATCGCGTCAGGGCTCGACGCAACAATCGAATTGCTTCTTCGTAATTTCCAAGTCGATAATTGACCCAACCGAAACTATCGATGATTGCCGCATCTTCGGGCATGATGTCAAGTGCACGTTTAATCAGTTGGTAGGCTTCCTGATACCGTTCGGTTTTGTTTGCGAGGGTAAACCCTAGTGCATTTAAGGCGTGTGCGTTATCCGGTTCGGTTTTCAGTATGACGCGTAAATCTGCTTCCAGTATATCTAATCTGCCGACACTTTCTGCGGTCAGGGCGCGGGCATATAACAGGTCATTATTGCCCGGCACCACCTCAAGAGCTGTATTATAAACCTCGATTGCCTCATCATAACGTTCGACAGATCGTAGCAAGTCACCCTGAGCCATGTAGATTCGAACCAGCGAAGCATGCGACTGACTGCCTTTAAGCATCGACTTCAGATACTCATTCGCTTCTTCGAATCGCCCTGATTTTCCGAACATATCGGCTATGCGTAATCGGGCATCGAACTTATACTGGCCATCGTGTACCTGTTTATACCAGCTAATTGCATCATCGTAATGTTGACGGCCCTCGTTGATCCGACCCAGATAATACTGTGCTTCGCCTTCTCGCTTTCCGGTTTCAATCAGTTTTAATAAATACTTCTCCGCATCATCGAGACGTTGTGATTCGAGTGATAGCAGCCCCAGTGTATATAACAGTTCATCATCGTCGGGTGATTCAATATACAATCGCTCAAACTCAACTCGAGCCTTTTCGTATTGTTTCATATCAACCAGCAAGCGCGCATAAGTCAGGCGCAGATTTTTATCATCTGGCAGGCGCCTGACCGCCTGTTCGAGACTGACAATGGCTTCTTCACGGCGACCTAGTTGCATCAGTAATTTGGCCCGGGCATTGTTGGCACCTTCAATCTCTTCAAAGCTGAGCGCTCGATCGATAAAAACTAATGCTTCTTCAGATTCATTACCCTGAGCACTCAACATTGCGTGCAGGTAAAGTGCATAAGCTCGATCAGGGTATTTGTTGGCAATCTTTCTCGTTACAGCCATCACAGACTTAGTATTTTTTTCCCGTGCCAGTACGCTGATCAGGGAACTGAATAATTGTTTATCGCTAAGCTCGCTTTTTTGAATAACGCCGTCGAGGTAACTAAAGGCATCGTCAATACGATTCTGCCTGATGTAGATAGCAGCAATAACCTGCTGTGCCTCGGCCCGTTCAGGATCAAGTTCAACCCAGCGTTGCGCCGCTTCTATTGCTGCCATCAGGTTTTCGCCATATACCGCTACTCTTACTGCACGTTCAGCAATAGCAGGATTCTGCTGGGACTTTGCCAGTTCAAGGTAATGCTCAACCGCCAGTGCCGTCTGTCCTCGACTGATGGCCAGTTCTGCGACCAGCAAATGGTAGGCATCTTTTCCGGCCGGCTCGGGATTATCTACCAGAGCTTTAATAGTGACCGAGTCGGACTCTACCAGTGACCTTCCTTCAGGCCCTGAACTTTGCATACCTGCGCAGGCTGATAACAGGAAAATTGGCAATAAACCTGCTAGTATCTTTCTGTTAGTTAGAATATTAAATTTCATACCGGTTACTTGGTTACCTGATAAAAAGCTATCCTTAATAATCTGAGTGTAGCACTCCACTTCGAAAGCGAGAAGATTGTCACCGCCAAATCTTTCACAATTATAGTACAAGAGTTTGTTTGCTAAACGGGTATTTGGATTGCCAGTCCCGTTTTTCGTTCACCACGGCAGGCTAAAAATACACTATTACGGTGGTTTTCCCGCAGTTTACTTGTATTTAGAAGGTCAATGCCGGAAAATTAGCGGTTGCAATGTAATCACCCTCTAACTCATGTCCTTACTCTCTTTAGGCATTAATCATCAAACGGCACCGATCGACGTTCGCGAGAAAGTTGCGTTTTCGGGGGGCCAGGTCGATGATGCCCTAAGAGATTTACAGAAAATCTCTGTAGTCAAGGAATCGGTTATCGTCTCGACCTGTAATCGCACCGAAATTTACTGTGATATAGAAGTCGATACCGCACAAACTGTGTCGCAGTGGCTATCGCGCTACCACGGCATGAGTGACGACGCTTTACTGCCTTACATTTATCAGCATACCGGACAGGAAGCGGCGCGTCATTTATTTCGAGTGGCTTCTGGTCTCGATTCTATGGTGCTTGGCGAGCCACAGATACTCGGACAACTGAAAACCTGTTTTGATCAGGCGAAAAGTGGGAAAAGTGTCGACTCTATCCTTGAGCGTTTGTTTCAGCATTCCTTTAATGTCGCCAAACGGGTTCGCACCGACACCGAGATTGGCAGTCATGCGGTATCAGTAGCATTTGCTGCGGTTAATTTATCCAGGCAGATATTCGGTAATCTGAATTCCCTTCAGGCGTTGCTGATCGGTGCAGGCGAAACCATTGAACTGGTAGCCAGGCATCTGACCAGCCAGCAGATTGGTAAAATCGTGATCGCCAACCGCAGCCTCGATAACGCGCAGCGAATAGCTCAGGAGGTGAATGCCAGCGCGGTACAGATTAATTCGGTTCCTGATCAACTGGTCAATGCCGATATCGTTATTTCTTCAACTGCCAGTCAGTTACCTATCCTCGGCAAAGGAGCAATTGAAAATGCCCTCGAAAAGCGTAAACATCGGCCTATTTTCATGGTCGACCTTGCCGTTCCTCGTGATATCGAAACCCAGGTAGGTCAACTCGATGATATTTATCTGTATACTGTTGACGACCTGAAAAATGTTGTTGATGAGAATTTACGCTCACGTGAACTCGCCGCCGAAGCTGCACAGGAAATCATCAATCTGGAGGTCAAGGCATTCGATCAGTGGCTTTGTACGCATCAATCCGCTGACCACATCCGCGAGCTAAGACAAAAGGCCCAAGCCATCAAACAACAGTGTATCGATAAGACATTGTCGCAATTACGGCAGGACAACGATGTAGATAAGGCCATCGAAAGGCTGGCGAATATGTTGACCAACAAAATGCTGCACGGCCCGACGATTGAAATGCGAAAAGCCTTGCAGGAGCAGGATGAAGAAACTATCCGTTTCTTACAAACGCTAATTTCCCCTGATTAACCCGTTAAATAATTGATGAAACAGTCGCTGCTTAACAAGCTTGAACTACTTTGTGCCCGCCACGAGGAAATTGCCGCTTTACTGTCCGATATCGAAACCATTAACGATCAGCAGAAATTCCGCAGTCTATCGATGGAGTATGCCCAGCTGGAAGATGTTGTTAACAACTTTAATGCCTATCAGCACACTCAACAGGCTCTGACATCAGCCCGCGAAATGCTCGATGAAGACGATGCCGAGATGCGTGAAATGGCGGAGGAAGAAATAGCCGAAAATACCGCGCTGATAGAGAACCTCGAGGTCGAGTTGCAGAAGCTGCTGCTACCGAAAGATCCCAACGACAATGCCAATGTTTTTCTGGAGATTCGAGCCGGCACCGGTGGTGATGAAGCGGCCATATTTGCCGGGGATCTGTTTCGTATGTATAGCCGCTATGCAGAGGTACAAAAATGGCAGATGGAAATCCTCAATAGTAATGAAGGAGAGCACGGCGGCTACAGAGAAATTATTGCCCGTATCATCGGTCACGGTGCTTACTCACAATTGAAATTTGAATCCGGTGCTCATCGAGTGCAACGCGTGCCGGAAACAGAATCTCAGGGCAGGGTGCATACCTCGGCCGCCACTGTAGCGATTATTCCGGAAGCAGCCGAGGTGGAAATGATCGAGATTAATCCGGCCGATTTGCGCGTCGATACTTTTCGAGCATCCGGTGCCGGTGGTCAGCACGTCAACAAAACTGATTCAGCAATCCGTTTAACACATTTACCCACCGGCACGGTGGTAGAATGTCAGGATGAACGTTCGCAACATAAAAATCGCGCACGCGCTATGTCACTATTGCAGGCACGCATTTATGATGCCGAAAAACAAAAGCAGGAAAAAGAACAGGCAGCTGAACGTAAGTCACTGGTCGGTGGCGGTGATCGTTCCGAACGAATCAGAACCTACAATTTCCCCCAGGGGCGTATGACCGACCATCGCATTAATCTGACTTTATACAAGCTTGACGACATTATGCACGGCGCGTTAGGGCAGGTCGTCGATCCGTTAATGCACGAATATCAGGCTGAACAACTGGCAAATCTGAGTGAAGACAGCCGGTCAATGAGTTGATGTCCGAGCAGATCGGTGTTGCGATACGCAATGCCGCGGCCCAATTTGAATCAATTAGTGACTCGGCCAGACTCGATGCTGAAGTGCTGCTCGCAGAGTGTCTGCAGAAATCGCGCAGCTATCTGTATAGCTGGCCTGAGAAAACACTATCGGAACCTGACTGGTTATGTTTCCAGGATTTGATTAAGCAACGCATGAAGCCAACTCCAGTGGCTTATTTGCTTGGGCATCGCGAGTTCTATTCGCTTAATTTTATGACTACTCCAGCCGCACTTGTTCCTCGGCCGGAAACTGAATTGCTGGTTGATCTGAGCCTGCAACTGTGTGCCCATCTTGATCA
>JAAEOZ010000496.1 GCA_024222685.1 Gammaproteobacteria bacterium
CTGGATAGAAAGCGTGTGTTCAGGCTAAAAGCAGAGCTGAATACTTATCCTAAGTTTTTCTATTTCGTCGATTAAACCGGATATCTCACATGAAATCATATGTTTATCTATTTATTGATGTACTCAAGTATGGCTTTAAGGGCGATACCAGATATAAAGCCTGGCTGGGTTTCCTCGGTTTTTTCCTGATTTTCTGGGTCTATGGAAACTACCAGCAGCTTTCCCAGGGAATGATTGTTACCGGTTTAACCGACCAGGTCAGCTGGGGTTTATACCTGGCTAATTTCATTTTCCTGGTGGGCTTTGCCGCGGCGGCGGTAACCGTCGTGTTCCCGGCCTATGTCTATAAACACGAAGGCATGCATAAAGTGGCCGTGCTCGGCGAGATGATGGCCATAGCCGCTGTTATCATGTGTCTGCTGTTCGTGCTGAACCACATGGGTCGGGTAGATCGCTTATGGCATATGATTCCATACATTGGAATTTATAACTGGCCGAACTCGATGCTGACCTGGGACGTGCTGGTACTGGTAGGTTATCTCCTGTTGAATGCCATTTGCGGATTCTATTACCTGCACCAGAAATATACCGGCAAGCCGATTAATAAATCATGGTATATCCCAGTGGTATTTCTTGCCATTGTCTGGGCATTCAGTATTCACACGGTAACGGCTTTCCTGATTAATACCATGC
>JAAEOZ010000497.1 GCA_024222685.1 Gammaproteobacteria bacterium
TTATCATCCAGGTTAGTTGTCAAACGAGAAAGTATCGTATTGATATCTGGAAGATCTGGTTGCGGAATTGTTATATTGGTTATATCCGGTGTGTGGTGCTCGGTTATTCGCGCTTTTTTCATCTGAGCAATTTTTTCGAGTGCCTGCTGCCCTCTAAAAATACGATAACTTAGCAATACAATATTGCCATTCAAGAAGCCTATCTGGAAAGAGTGGCTGGACTTACTGACACCGGTTATTAAGCCGCTAAAACCCTCGTGGTGATGGTTTCGTATCCGATCGACAAACTGATCGTATGTTATCCAGTCGGTCATGTCAGGATCGTTTTCGACTTACCTGTAAATGTAATCTGGTATTTGCAGGTAAGCTATTCACGAGGCTCTCGCCTTCGCGTAAATTCGCTTAAATGCGACTCGTAAACTTGTCTGCATTCTATGAAAAGCCTCTGCCAGCTGACCTATCTCGTCACTCGACTCTACCTTAATTGTTTGCTTTAGATCACCATGACTAATATCGTCAGCGTGTTTAGCCAATCGGGTAATCGGACCGATTATAATTTGACTCATAACGATGGTCATAATAATTGCCATTACGATTATAAGCACTATTAATGTGATAATGTTAGATACAGTTGATTCGGCGAGCGCTTTCTTAAGGTTTTTTCTTGAAACGAAGACCGCTACTTCACCTATGTCCTTATTACCGTTATTCACTTTGCTTGAAGACTGAATTAAATCTCCGGCTATGGCGCCGGTCGATTCTATCAGTCGGCCATCTGCTCCACGCTCACGGGCTGAAAACACCTGTTTTGTACCCGCGTCCCAGATAACTATCGCGTGTATGTTATCTTCGAGCATTTCAGCTTCAATGGTGTCATCTACCAGATCACTATCGAGATCCCACATTGGCCCGATTAAATGTTTGGAAAGTCTTTGTGAAGTTACCTGAGCCAGCCTGGCAAGATCTTCTGAAAGCACCTGTTGCTCATTATACATGTTATAAACACTGAGGCCTCCAAGAACAATCGTACAGGAAATTGTGACGACCAGGATAATCTTGCTTCGAATAGTACTGTACCAACGGATATTACCATTGCTCATCATAAAACTCCGGAGGGATTGTTCATAAAATTATGTCGATACAAATGCTTAATTTATTTACGAAAACGATTGAAAATTCGTAAAAATTCACCACTATCCTTTATAGCTTTAAGGCCGCTATTAAAGTCATTGATTATTTTCTCACCGTCACCGATTTCTCTCGATGCCATAATGTGGAGATATGGTGTGTCCAGAGGTGGTTCCAGAAATTCGACATTACCAACACAGAAGCCTTCAAGCTTTGCGTTATATCTAAATAAATCGTAATTCATTACAGCCAGATCAATTCGCCCACGGAACAGTTTCCGAATATTTAAAGTGGGTGTCGTCGCTGGATGTTTGTCTAGATAGTCAGCAGAATCAAACTTTTTACTATTGGCGTAACCACGTGATATTCCAATTTTGTACTTTCTTAATTCCTGTAAGGACTGGTAGCTTTTAACACCAAGCCCTGGTCTGGCGACTAACACAAGGTCGAGTGAGTAAATTTGATCACTCATATGATAAATCTGGGCGCGATCTTCATTGTAGTATGCGCCCATTACAATATCGTGTAATCCTTCCCTGACTTCCTTAAGCGCACGTTCCCACGGAATGAATTCTACCTCAGCATTATGTCCTCCGGCTTTGAATGCAGCCTTGACCAGAGCTGTGGTAAGTCCTTTTTCAGGTAGGCCCGTGCCGTAGTGGGGTGCCCATTCGGTAGTAACCATAGAAACATTTCTGGCGAAACTGGTACTGGTCAGGCTCAAAAAAGTCGAGAAGGTCAGAAATAGAAAAACAATGTTCTGAATATATCGCAAGATTAGTTACCGGTGAAAATTATGACTCTACGTAGAGATTCGATATTGAGTAGAAATCATATTTCGAACCCAAATCTATGTACTAATTTTTTTATTATTATCAATCATCTACGGCTGATTATATATAATTCACTTGAATATGCAAACGCTTGATACAATATGGTATAGGTGGTATTTATAAAGTTCATATACTGGGTTAAATTTTCTATAGTTTTGCGAAACCAGTATCGATACCAGGTAAAACTGATAGATACTACCGAAAATATACAGTGCAGATTATTTTAACGAAAATATGGGTCAAAATTTGGCATTCGATAGAGAACTACAAAGCATTGATGATCAACATATCTGGCATCCTTATAGTGCAATGCACAGTAATTCGACGATATATCCGATTGAAAGTGCAAATGGCGTAAGGCTCAAACTCACTGACGGGCATGAGTTAATTGATGGTATGGCATCCTGGTGGTGTGCTATTCACGGTTATAACCACCCTGTATTAAATCGGGCTGTTATTGATCAACTGGATAAAATGTCACATGTCATGTTTGGTGGCCTGACGCACGAGCCGGCGGTTAGACTGGTTAAAAAATTGATTGACATTACCCCCGAGGATCTAACATCTGTATTTCTTGTTGATTCCGGTTCGATATCCGTTGAAGTCGCGATGAAAATGGCAATCCAGTACTGGTGTGCCCGTGATAGACCTGCAAAAAAGCAGTTTGTCAGTCTGCGAAACGGATATCATGGTGATACTTTCGGTGCCATGTCTGTTTGTGATCCGATCACTGGCATGCACGGTTTATTTTCAGAAGCCTTGCCTGCCCAGTTTTTTGTTCAATCACCGCAATGCGGTTTCGGTAATTCAGCTAGAAAGGAAGATCTGGATGCGCTCGAAGCTATTCTCAGTAAAAACCATCAATCAATTGCTGCTTTGATACTTGAGCCTGTTGTTCAGGGAGCAGGCGGTATGCGTTTTTATTCAGCTGACTATCTCAGGTGGGCGCGTGATCTCTGCAATCAGTATCAGGTGCTGTTAATTGCAGATGAGATTGCCACTGGATTTGGTCGTAGCGGAAAGCTATTCGCATGTGAACATGCCGATATCAGCCCTGACATCATGTGTATAGGAAAAGCTTTAACCGGAGGGTATATGACGCTGGCAGCAACTTTAACTAGCGACCATATTGCAACCACTATCGATAGTGGTATCCCGGGAGTATTTATGCACGGGCCGACATTCATGGCTAATCCACTGGCCTGTGCAGTGTCGCTGGCGAGCATCCAGCTGCTCGAAAGTTATGATTGGTCAAGCAATTTAAAACGTATCAACAGCGGACTGGAATCAGGCTTGTCTGGCTGTAGGGATTTGCCACAAACCGCTGATGTAAGAACCCTGGGTGCGATTGGCGTAGTAGAGCTTAAAAATCCGGTCGACATGGGATCTATAACTCAACATTTCGTCGATGCCGGTGTCTGGATTCGCCCATTTGGAAAACTAATTTATCTTATGCCACCCTATATTATTGAAGACAGAGATCTGGATCAGCTCTGCAATGTAATCTGCGAATCCGTAGAATCTTTAGCTCAATAATTTTTTACCCTGGCCGATATTCGGTCTATGTATAGAAAACTACTCCATAGATTATTTGTTATAATCGCATCGATCAGTCTATTAGTGGCCTGTGCGCCTCCTATGGTATTAACCGGGGTGAAAACCGAGTCGATCCATCCGGATAAGGTGCGGCTTTATTTCACACAACGGCCTGAATGTAATTACGATAAAGTGGGATATTTAAGAATTAATGGAGGCTACTATTCGCAGGCCTCACTATTCAGAGCAATGCAACGACAGGCCGCTATGGTGGGTGCTGACGGAGTCTATGTGCAGGAAACTCACCAACTGGATATTCTGGAATTTGTTGGAACAGCCACTGCAATCCGATGCAGTTCCGGAGAAATAAATACTTACTCGTCTTCCTCAGCGTCATCCTGATCATCTTCCTCAGGGAGTTCTTCCAGTAATTTTTCGCGTTCTTCAGGGGTCAGGACTATTGTATCTTCATCTTCCATCGAGATTACCTCAACAATTTTTGCTGTCAATTAGCATC
The DNA here is from genome assembly GCA_024222685.1 of Gammaproteobacteria bacterium. Taxonomy (GTDB): domain Bacteria; phylum Pseudomonadota; class Gammaproteobacteria. Next base: position 4,015 of record JAAEOZ010000497.1, read on the forward strand.
GCGTAAATCCTATCGAACTTCAAGAATTATTATCTTGTATAGATGATACTATAGATTACCCTGTGTTTATAAGTGGTTGATTACAACATTGCAGCGTAAAACCCATTCTAACGAAATCGTTTCCGAGGTCATCAGGTGGCTGGATGAAGCTGTCATCGGATTACATTTGTGTCCATTTGCGAAAACTCCCCGACAAAGTGACAAAATACGTTTCGAAGTCAGCAATGCTCAAACAGATGAAGATTTATTAACTGATCTGGCTGACCAGTGTTTGTACCTAGCAGATCAACCCTCGATTGAAACAACTTTACTTATCATTCCAGTTCACCTGCAGCTATTTGATGATTTCAATCAGTTTCTTGCGCTGACAGAAGAATTACTTGAGCGAATGAACTGGTCTGGAGTGTTCCAAGTCGCCAGTTTCCACCCAAATTATCAATTTGCCAATACCAGTTACAACGACAGGGAAAACTGGACAAATCGAGCACCGTATCCGATTTTGCATGTTATCCGTGAGTCGAGTCTGAGTCGCGTAGTAGAAACTTATCCCGACATTGAGAGGATTCCATTAAGAAATATTGATCGATTAAATCAACTCGATAGCACTGCCATGAAAAGAATATTTTCAGGAGGAAAAAACTAACTTCAAAATTAAACAGTATTCGGAAGAGTATTGTCTATAATTTTAATACAATAGCGGAGTCTTATTACTGTGTAACTAAATCATAGATTACTTTTAGTTTATATAATAAGCTACTGAATATTAAGAACTTAACAGTTGATAATAGTATTGAAAAAGCATTTCTCATCTTTACCTTTAAGACTATCAATCAAATTGTTAGCAATGCTTGTAATATTTGCAGGCACCGTACCTCTCGAAGCAAATGGTAAAATTGAGGTGCAACGCCAGTTATTTCGACAAGCCTCTCAGGCATTAAAAAATAATCAGGTAAAAAAATTTAGAGGGTTTCTGGCCAGGCTGGAAGATTACCCATTGCATCCGTACCTGATAAATGATGCATTACGTCGTCACATTCATCGCGCTTCAGCCGACAAGGTCTCCAATTTTCTCGACAAATACAAAGATTTCCCATTTAGTTATCATGTTCGAGCGACCTGGCTGTCTTCGCTGGCCAGGAAGCAGGACTGGAAAAGTTTTCTGACTTATTTTGACAATCGTGACAATACCCGATTGCAGTGCCTGGCTTTTCAAGCTCGATTGCATCTGGGGCAAACGGAAGAACTAAACGACCAGATTAGAAAAGTCTGGATGCGAGGTTATTCACAACCCTCTGAGTGCGATGTTGCATTTAATTATTTTCTTGAAACGGACGAAAATGCGTCATCGGCAATCTGGCTGAGGATAGAAAAAGCGTTTAAAGCGCGGCGTCCAAACCTGGCGCGTTATCTAGCTAAGAAACTGAATGAAGAAGATCGAAAAATTGTCGATAGCTGGTATCGTGCTCATCGACACCCCCAGCAGATGCTAAACAATTTACAAAAAATAAAAGATAATGCCATCAACCGTACAATTGTTGTCCATGCTGTCGATCGTCTGGCCAGACGTGACAGCATTAAGGCACGGGACCTGTGGCAAAAAACTGTGCAAACCTTTCAGTTTAGTCGGCAGCAGCAGAACATGCTGGCACAACGAATAGCACTATCATCGGCTTATCAACATAGACCCGAAGCCAGGCAATTATTGATCGAATTACCTGCAGCGTTGAAGAATGATCAGGCTTTTCTATGGCTTGCCCGTATACAACTCAGAACTCAGGACTGGCCAGGGCTGAGTAAAACTATTGTCGATATGCCAGAGCATTTACAACAGGAGAATGAATGGCGTTACTGGCTGGCAAGATCTCTCGAATTGCAGGGGTTTACTACTCGTGCGGATGATATTATGCAGTCGTTATCCGGAGCAGGAAACTATTATGGTTTTCTCGCAGCAGACAGGGTCGAACGTCAATATCATATCGAGCAGGAAAATGCTTTTGCCGAAGCGATCGATGAAACTACAATGCTAGCTGAGAATCCGCATATGCTTAGGGCGAGGGAGCTGTTTTTTCTAAATCGACCCGTAGATGCCCGGCGGGAATGGTTTCAGGCGCTAAGAAAGCTGGATACTACGCAGATTAAGCAGGCCGCGACACTGGCATCGAGTTGGGAATGGCATGATAGCGCGATAAAAACCGTCGCTAAAACCTCGCATCGGAAAGATTATAGTCTGCGTTTTCCGATGCCTTATCAGCAGCAGGTATTAAGCCACGCGGAAAAGAAACAGCTGGATCCTTCAGTGATTTATGGTGTTATGCGTCGTGAAAGTCTGTTCGATCCACTGGCTAGATCGAGAGTAGGTGCTCTGGGACTGATGCAACTAATGCCTGCAACTGCGCGAAGTGTTGCGAATTCTCTCGGACTGGACAGCTTGGCCCAGGCTGACATTCTCAAGATAGAAAATAATATAAATCTTGGTACTCAGTATTTTCGATCGGTTATGGATCGATTCGATAATAATGTCTCGCTGGCTGCGGCCGCTTATAACGCGGGGCCGCATAACGTGAAAAAGTGGCTACCGAAAGACGAAAGAATCTTACCGGCTGATCTCTGGGTGGAAACAGTACCCTTCAACGAAACCCGTAATTATGTCCAGGCTGTGCTTGCCTATGCTACCGTGTTTGATAAGTCCCGTGGCAAGGACACACTGATTTCCAGCAGAATGCATGATATAAGAGCAGATTATTAATCCCTCAACGGTAGTCTTTGATGAAGATATATGGCGATTTCTATTCGGGTAATTGCTATAAAGTTAAATTGACCTGTAGCCTTTTATCCCTTTCTTATGATTGGGAGCCCGTTGATATATTAAAAGGTGAAACGCTAACCGAGTCGTTTTTGGCAATGAATCCGGCAGGTAAAATTCCGGTAGTGGAGACTGATTGTGGCGAGATTCTTACCGAATCGAATGCGATTATTTATTTTCTTGCCCGTGACAGTCATCTCTGGCCATCCCATACTATTGACCAGGCCAGGGTTTTGCAGTGGCAGTTTTTCGAACAATACAGCCATGAGCCGAATATAGCTGTCGCTCGTTTCATCAAGTATTATCTTAACATGCCAGAACACCGGCTGGCTGAATATCAAAGCAAAATAAAACCCGGTTACAGGGCGCTCGACCTTATGGAAAAAACGTTATTACATTCACCGTTTTTAGTCGGTCAGTTTTGTAGTATTGCTGACATATCGCTCTATGCTTATACGCATGTTGCTAACCAGGGTGGCTTTGATTTAGATCGATACGAGGGCATTAAAAGTTGGTTAAAAAGAATGCAGTTACTCGATGGTTTCGTGACTATGGATGGTTAATTGGCGAATCTCGAAGGAATCGAATTGTATTCAAAAAACACAGTGATTATACTGTGTGCTGCCATTTATTAAGCTATTTCCTAACTTATACCAAAGACGAGAACAGTGACTAATTCAAATCAGCAAATAGACAAGATAAGAAATCAGCCAGGCTTTATAGCCGCACTTGACCAGAGTGGTGGGAGCACTCCCAAGGCACTTGCAAATTATGGTGTGTCCGCAGATGCATACGCCAATGACGAAGAGATGTTTCAACAGGTTCACAATATGCGAACCCGGATTGTTACCAGTCCGAGTTTTAGCGGTGCGCGAATCATGGGTGCAATACTTTTTGAAAATACTATGGATCGTGAGATTGAAGGTCGCAGTTCAGCAGACTATCTCTGGGAAGTGAAACAGGTTGTTCCATTTCTCAAGGTTGACAAGGGCCTGGCTGATGAAAGTAACGGTGCGCAGATCATGAAAGATATGCCTGATCTAGATAATCTGCTCGCACGCGCAAAAGAAAAGCGGATATTTGGCACCAAAATGCGTTCGGTAATTAAATTAGCCAATGCTGAGGGTGTTAACGCTGTAGTTGATCAACAGTTCGATATTGGCCGCCGTATTGTAGCCGCAGGTCTGGTACCGATTATCGAACCCGAAATCGATATTAACAGTCCACAAAAAGCTGAGGCGGAAGCGCTATTGTTGAAAGCGTTGTTGGGGCAACTCAACCAGCTCGGTGAAGGTCAGTTAGTTATGTTGAAACTGACTTTACCGGAGACTGAAAATTTTTATCAGCCCTGTATTGATCACCCCAATATTCTCAAAGTTGTCGCATTAAGTGGTGGATATTCACGCCAGGAAGCGAATCGTCGTCTAAATCAGAACAACGGTATGGTAGCCAGCTTTTCGCGTGCATTGTCCGAAGGATTAAGCGCCCAGCAAAGTGAGGAAGAATTCGACAGCACCTTAGATGATTCAATCGAGAGTATATTCCAGGCCTCGAAAACCTGACAGGATAATCCCTTCACGCAACTTATAATGAGTAGATACATGAACAATCGAAAATCAGCACTGGCACTTGTAACAGTTACGTTAACGCTCATTGGTAGTTGTGCCACGGTCAGCCTCACCACTGGCGGTGAAAAGATTCGAGTTCTAGGGCCAGACGAAATATCAAGCTGTCGCGAGTTAGGCAATACAAATACTTCGGTTACCGCAACCGCTTTAGGTGTACCCAGGCCTCCCGAAACTATCGCTATAGAACTGGAGACGATTGGACGCAATAGCGCTTCAAATATGAAAGGCGATACTATCGTTCCCCTGACCATCATCAATGAGGGGAAGCAAACGTTTGTAGTTTACAAATGTGTTAATCCGGAAGGGTAATCTATTTGCGAGATAAAGAGAGGGATACTGTCACAAGGAGGTGAGTCATGAAGCATACATCATCATCCAGCAAACCAGGCAATCTAAATACAGCGCTACGAGTGCACCGTGGAAGCATGGATCCACGAATGTACTCTCTCAAGAACGCTTTGTATCGAAGGATTGTTTCCCGGCAACCGAAGGTAAAAATCAATCGGGCTATCAATTATGGATTACGCCTTTTGCTGTAAGTGCCTTAAACGTCATAGATAATAGACAGATCAAATTTGAAATAGAGCGAAAAGTTGCTTCGCTTTCGTGAATTCTAAATATATAACACCAATATATAAGACATCCATATATTTGTAGACGGTCTATTTAGATGATACTAGTAGTCCAACCTTCTGGCGCTGGGTTGATTCGGCCTTGATTTTTGTGCTTAAAAAAATTGCTATCACTAGTATTCTGGCTTTGCAGGGTGTGTTTATCGGTACATTTACTCTGGCTGATAAAATCGCTTATATTCTTGCCAAAGGTATCGAGCTGGCCGACAACATCAGCATGTGGGTAGAACATTTAGTGCGTAAGTTGATGCAGGCATTGCGCATGAGAATAACGAAGTCAAAAAAAGAACTCACGCGTCAGTTAATCAAATATGTCTTGATGCGTATTATGGAAAACGCCAGCAAAGATGCCCGCAATGCACTGAGAAAACTCTAAAGAACAGGATTCATGTGAGCGAAACATGGGCATTATTGTTTCAGTATTGAAAGTGCTTACCAGCCTGTTTCTGGTTGCTTTTCTCATAGCCGGAATCTTTAAAGCAAACCCCCGAACCCATAACCCTGAAAGGCGACTATGGCGGAATACATGGCGGGTTTTATCATTTGTTTGTTATCTTTAGTCGGTCTTTACTATCTTTGGGTAGATTAAAGCGTAAGCGTCTAGCGAACCACACCTGCCAGTTTGCCGGATCTCAGGTCTGCCGGTCAATATTCCAGGGTAGCAGATGGTCAATGCTATCTGGATTCTCCGGTATTTGTTCCAACAA
>JAAEOZ010000498.1 GCA_024222685.1 Gammaproteobacteria bacterium
ACTGCTACTGCAAAAACCTATCGTTACCTGCAGGAGGACGAGCAATGATGGGTAACAAAGAATTAACTACTAAACTGTCTGCAATTATCGCCTGCGGTCTTCTATTAGCTGGTTGCAATCAGGGCCTCGGTGATTTGCAGCAATATGTTCAACAGGTAAAAAGCCAGCCACCCGGTAGAATCGAGCCAATCCCTGAGTTTCAGCCCTACCAGAATTTCGAATATACCTCCCACGATCTGCGTGATCCGTTCAAACTGGTTGATTTCAGGAGACCAGAAGAGAATCCCGAAGACATTCAGGAAACCGCCAGCGGCCCAAGACCGGATATAGACAGGGTTCGCGAACCCCTGGAAGATTTTCCTCTGGATACTTTGCGCCTTAAGGGTACGGTAACAAAGGATGGCGTCAAATGGGGGCTGATATTTGCACCTGACAATACCATTCATCGCGTTTTAGAAGGCAATTATATGGGACAAAACCATGGCCGTATCATTTCGCTAAGCGATGAAGTCATTGAATTAACAGAAATTGTACCAGACGGATTAGGAAATTATATCGAACGCTCGTCAGCAGTAGCACTCATCGACGAATAGCGAGAGGATTCACCCATGAACTTAGATAACCCGAAGAATATGATGACAGGAATACTCAAAAAATCGCTAGCAGGAATTTGTTTACTTGCTATGGGTCTTGGTAACGTCATTGCAAAAGAGTTAATCGGTCTCGATTATTCTGTTATGACCGGTAACACGGTGCAACTGGTATTTACGTTTAATGAGGAAGCTACTGAACCTCGAACATTTACAATCGATGAGCCGGCAAGAATTGCCCTCG
>JAAEOZ010000499.1 GCA_024222685.1 Gammaproteobacteria bacterium
GAAAACATCGTTTATCTCGATGGCAATTCACTAGGCCCCTTACCCCGAGCTGTGATTGCCGGAGTAGTCAGCATGATGCAGGATGAGTGGGGTGATATGTTGATTACCGGCTGGAATAAGGCTGACTGGATTAATCAGCCCTCCACGACTGGTGATCGTATCGCTCGCTTAATCGGGGCTCCAGCTGGCTCAGTTGTAGTTGGTGATACCCTGTCTATCAAGGTTTATCAGGCTCTTGCTGCGGCGCTCGAAATCAATGCTGAAAGGCGCGTTATTTTATCCGATACCGGTAACTTTCCGACCGACCTTTACATGGCTCAGGGATTGATTAAATCCCTTAACAGAGGGCATCAGCTGAAACTCGTCAGTCCAGATGCTGTAGGTGATAGCCTGACTGAGGAGGTGGCTGTACTCATGCTAACCGAGGTTGATTATAAGACCGGTCGCCTCCATGATATGCATGCTTTAACGCAAAAAGCACAGCAGAAGGGTATTGTAACTATCTGGGATCTGGCCCATTCGGCCGGAGCGCTACCTGTTAAACTTAACGAATGTGGTGTTGATATTGCAGTAGGCTGTACCTATAAATATTTAAATGCCGGCCCTGGCGGGCCTGCATTTATTTACCTGGCGAAGGCCCTTTCTAATAGTGTAAGTCCGGCTCTCGCCGGTTGGCTTGGTCACCAGCAGCCTTTCGTTTTCGATCATGATTATCAGCCTGCCCAGGGTATCAAGCGAATGCAGGTTGGTACTCCACCGGTTTTGCAGTTGGCCGCTCTCAATGCCGCACTCGATATCTGGGATGATGTCGACATCGAAACAGTCCGTTCCCGTTCGATTGAATTGTCCAGCCTTTTTATCAGGCTGATAGAGCAAAGTTGTGCCGAGCTAACACTGGCGAGCCCACGCGATAGCAACAAGCGTGGTAGTCAGGTTTCCTTCCATTTCAACAATGGATACGCAGTCATGCAGGCGCTCATTGAGCGGGGTGTCATAGGCGATTTTCGGGCACCCGACATCATGCGTTTTGGCATAACGCCGCTGTACATTGATGACCATGATATTCGTAAGGCAGCTTCGATTATTGCAGACGTGATGGCTGGACGGCATTGGGACGATGCCAGGTATTCTGAACCTGCCCAGGTAACATAGAACAGGCCATGATTTCTCTGTAAGTCGATTCGGTCTGTCAATCTCCGGGGGCGTGTCTGGTAAGGGTTTTTAAATATTTTTTTACATTAATGTATCCAAATGTAATTATCATTTTCCCTCAAATTTACGCCAAATTATTGGCACATAAGATCCAGGCTTTTACTCAATAGGTATCCTTTGTTGATTTTATCGAGTTACTATCGATGGAATTCCTTGCTGTAATGTGTAAAAAGCCTATGTATAGGATTAGTTGATCTGGTTTCGTAAAAAAAAGGGTCGGAATGTTGATTTTTCTAATAATATTATTTTAACCCAGAAATTTCCTGTTTCACCTGGGTGGTCTGTAAATTGGCAATAATTTTCCAGGTGTTAAAAATTTGACGCATTTTTTTTATTTTTATACAAAAACTCTCTCTTCTTCTCTGCAATATAATTTCCCAGGCCGGAAAATTGTATACAGAGCATTGTGATCAACAATTAAGCAATGGATTGACTTGAAGTAAGAGAAACCCATGCTATAAATTTAATCCTCAGCAATCATAAAGGATTTAAAAATGCAGATGAAAAATAGATTTCCCCTCTTATTCACATTACTGACGGCACTTGCTTTTTTAACGGCCTGTGGTAGCAGTAGTAGCACTGGCGAAGAAGAAGTGACTGGTGTCGGTATTGCAAAGAATGCGCAAATCATTAAGGAGTAAGGAGATGGAATTTAAATTAGTAAAAGGTATATTTTGTGGGGCAGCATTAAGTCTGTTCACTATGGCGCCTGTCCAGGCGGCGTTCAACGATGCGGGATCCGATTATTCTTTGGATACTGCCACTAGCTGGATAGAAATGGGCGAAGTGATGGAACCCATGAACATGGTGGATATGCTACTTTGTATCATGGCGTCTACTGGTGCTAATCTGGTTGTTAATGGAACTTACCTGGCACTTGTTGATATCAATCAATGCCAGAGAAATTCTGAATCAAATGCACCAGAACTTGTCAATGTCACGGTAACAACTTCACGAGAAGACAATACTTCTCCACAAATTGTTAATGTCTGGTTCGACGAAAGCCCATCTACTCAATACCTGGTAGAAACGACTATTTCGGAAGGTCCTACCGATACCTCGCCGTTTGGTTCGTTTTCATTTGCCTGGCAGAGCGCAATTGATGCCGATGATAAGGGCACCATGGAATTTATTGCAGGTACAGATACCACCGAAATAAAAATGGCAATCAACGATGTGCATGGGGGTCCTGGAATTTCTTTCAACTGGATGCATGCCGAAGTGACAAATGATGGTGACAGCGGCACGGCAAAAGTAGGCATCGACACGGATGACTATGTGCTTAATTTCGATAAAGTTGGCGGTGGACATGTTAACTATCAAAAGAACGCAGATGCAGAAGTATGTTACGACCGAAGCAATCTAACTACCTATGTCTACGACTATAATTTATACGATATTGATACCGGTGCAAGAAAGGAACTCAACGGCGGATTCGAATGTACTTATACCTCTGGTGACGAAACCACCTACTGCCATATCGGTCCCTGGGGAGCCTGGTTTGACGGTGGCGAGTCAGATGGCGACAGGCCAACGACGGTAACTCATGATGATGGTACCGAATATACCGGTATAACGTACGACGATGAGGATGCCAACAACGATGGCCTGCGAATTGTTGTGCCTGGATATACCTTCGACGACCCACTTGTTTTTGATAAAACTGACCAAACCGCAGGCGTTCAGTCGGAAATGGGCAGCAATAGCTATCTTAACTACTTTGGTGCAGGCCAGCTTCATGGTTTGCCCTGGGCCTGTAGTACCGACGGCCGAGCCAGCTATCATCAGGATGATCATGCCGGTAATTGTGACGGTGCAGTCGACTGGCGTCCGCTAGGCGCGCTTACCGATGGTACAGTTTTAACACAGTCCGGCACGTCGGCTCAGTACGTCAGCAAAGGCGTTGTCGCCATGAAGGTCATGAGTATCGATCCTGGTGCCTGTAGTGCACTCGATCTGACTGGTATTGCGGGCAATTTTAGCGACCTCAGTGCGAGTGATATTAGTCCGGTAACAATTACCTGGGCTGATAAACCTGAAGTTGCAGCATCACCAACTGTCATCAACGGTGAGCTTCAGTAGACGCTGGTGAATTAGTTAAACTCAGTTAGTGAATTTTACCGAATAAATCAGGACTCGGGCAGGGTGGGTTAGACCAGGCTAATCCATCCTGTTTTTGCTAATATGGGCTCAATTTCATTTCCCTGGCACTTCAAGGTAACCAGTCTTTGCCCCATATGACACAGCTAAGCTATAATCAGGCTCAGGTCAACAGTCAGATACCATGTACACCAAACACTTCGGGTTAACGGAAGAACCATTTTCAATTGCAGCTAATCCTCGCTTCCTGTACATGAGTGCAAGTCATCGGGAGGCACTAGGTCATTTGCTATATGGCATTGGCAGTGACAGTGGTTTTGTTTTGCTGACCGGAGAGGTCGGCACTGGAAAAACAACGGTTTGTCGATGTCTTTTACAGCAATTACCCGAAAATACTGAAGTTGCCTATATTCTTAATCCGAAGGTTTCCGCCATCGAAATGCTTGGCGGTATATGTGATGAGATCGGGGTTGCCTACCCTGCATCGAGTAATAGTATTAAGGAACTGGTCGATGCGATAAACAGACACCTGTTGCGACGCCATGCTGACGGCAAGCAAACGGTAGTCATCATCGACGAAGCACAGAACCTCAGTTTCGATGTACTCGAGCAATTAAGATTGCTGACCAATCTGGAAACCGATGAGCGTAAGCTGCTGCGGATTATCCTGATCGGCCAACCGGAGCTGGCCACGATGCTCGCAAGCCCGGAGTTAAAACAGGTCGAGCAACGTATTACCGCGCGTTATTATTTGAAACCACTGCAACGTTCTGAAATCGGCGCCTATGTATCGCATCGGCTGGCTGTGGCCGGTCGTAGAAAAGTGATATTTCCACCCAGAATTTTACCAAAACTATATGCAAAAACGAGAGGCATTCCGCGATTGATTAACGTCATATGTGATCGGGCAATGCTTGGTGCTTATGTTAATTCGCAGACAAGAGTCAATAGTCAGGTATTGAATAAGGCCGCAGAGGAAGTACAGGGGCGACCAGGACGGCCTGGCTGGTTAATACCGGGCACTGTCCTTGCCTCTGTATTGCTAGTCGGTGTGGCAACCGCGGCGGTGTATTTCTATGAAAATCCAGGGCGCATACCAGGCTTACTGATGCCTTCTTCTGCGGTGACTCTTGCAGATCGCCTGCCACTCAGAAACGCAGTACCTGAGATTGATGAATCTAGAGATGTCTCTGATGAAATGGAGGCACAGCAACAGGCGCCTGTTGTGCAGACAGACTGGCCAGAACAACTACAGCCTGGAAAAGACAACCTGTTAATTGCGCAGAAAGCGCTATTTCAGCAATGGGGCCTGGTTCTGCCGAATAATACGGCCGAGCCCTGTGCAAAGGCAGAGACTGCGGGTTTAAGATGTTTTTCAGGGGTAGGTAATCTGGGCAGCATTATAGGTATAGATCGGCCTGCAATATTGACCCTGGTGGATTCCGTTGGACAACAATATCATGCGACGTTGCTGGCAATAGTCGATAAACACGCGACTATTGCTTTTAGTCATGGTGTTGAAACTGTATCGATTGATGCACTGGAGGCTCGCTGGCGTGGTCAGTACCAGTTGTTATGGCGCATGTCTCCACAGGGTTACGCTACTGTGAGACCGGGGAGACGCGGTAAGGATGTTTCCTGGTTAACTACACAGTTGATTGCCGCCGGGATCGATACCATAAAGGTCAGGAGTATTTACGATGCCGGGGTAGTTGAAGCAGTTAAAATTTTTCAGCGTGATCGAGGTCTTGTGACCGATGGAATCGCGGGTCGACAGACATTGATGCGCTTAAGCTCCCAGGTTGATAAATCTGTTCCCAAACTCAGTGATCAGGGGGCGGGTTAGATGTCATTTATACTTGATGCAATAGCTAAATCCGAACAGGAACGTCGGCAACTGGAAATGCCCGGTGCTGAGGTGCTTTCGATTCCACTTGAAAATAATCCACAGAAAAGGCCTTGGTTACCGCTTCTTGTTATTGCCGCTTTGCTATTGAATGTAGTAATAGTAGCAGTCTGGATTCGGTCAGATAAAGCAGTTGATAAAACCATTCAGGCAATTGCTAATTCGGCTCCGCAGGAACAGCAAAACTTAAACAAAGCTATTGAAAACGGTATTGTTGTTGAAGAAGTTATCGTTAATAAACAAAAAAAGACGATAATGCCTGGGTCGGTAACTGGCTCTCAGAGTCCAGCCGTCGAGCCGGACGAAACCAGTGAATTAGAATTTGAGACAACAGTATCAACAGAGCAGGAAGATACCGACGGTTGGGTTCGGGTCGAGCCGGATAGCCTGTTAAACTCGACCAAAGAAGCTGGCAATAGCAGTGATTTTGAAGCTTCGGAAACGGAGCAGCTGATTCCGTCGCAGCTCTATGATTTGCCTCAACCTGTACGTAAAGATTTACCGACGGTAAAATTTTCCGGCCATCTGTATTCCAGTAATCCAGCAAGCAGTGTGGTTTTTCTCGATAATCAGCGACCGGTTATGCAGGGGCAGCAAATTGTCGATGAAGTGTTTTTACATGAAATTACATCGGACGGAGTTGTTGTTAGATTCAGAGGTTACCTTATCAGCGTCGGTGTTTTGCAGAACTGGACGCTTAATTAATCTACAAACTTTTCTTTATATTTAGGGAGCTTCTAATTAATTCGTCTTTGCGAGGAGCGACAGCGACGTGGCAATCTGTAAGCATCTGAATTTCCAGTGAATGATTGCCACGCTATGCTCGCAATGACAGTCATATACGAATTAATCAGGGGTTCCTTAATTGTCTTCGTCTAAGCTCGAAGAAATAATCACTTCGTATTGTTCAATTCCGCCACCACCATTAAATGCGTCCTTCGACATCGGATTCTGGTGGGCCAGTTTAAAATCTTCGCTGTCTACCCAGCCCTGAAATGCTTGTTCGTTTTCCCAATGTGTTATAACCACATAAGGCGTGTTTTCAGACTGAGGCTTAAATACTTCCATACGCACGAAACCAGGCTGATTATTTATTTGCCCGGTGCGGTTTCGAAATCGACTTTCAAATTCTTCGCAATACACGGGTTTTACAAATACTCGATTAGCGACTACGTAGTTCATAGCTTACTCACCCGATACTGCTTCGACGATTAACGGTGACAACGATTCGGGTAATTTTAATTTCCCTGACAGTGCAAACTGATGTGCGTTATCAGACATTTTATTCCAGGTTTTTCGAATAATATCGATCCATTTCTCTTCACTGTAATCTGGATGTCTGGCGACGAAATCGACCAGATAATGCTCGATA
>JAAEOZ010000500.1 GCA_024222685.1 Gammaproteobacteria bacterium
ACCGATATTTTTTCAAATCGATAAAGGGCGTAGAAAACAAAAAAGGCTTACCGTTGGTTACCCTGGCTCTGGACGAACTGTGGTCAGGGTGGAGTTACTGATAGGGTAGTTTTCACACACCCTGTCTAATTAGCGGTCATTGCTGATAGCAGCCGCGAATCTCAGCTATGTACACAAACCGGACCTATGGAGCTATCTATCCATTAATCAAATGGGCAGCCAGTGTTGGACTAACTCTGTTGAAAATTTCGAGCATTCGCGTTCTTCCCGTGTATATTTCGTCGGCGTCCTTCAATAAATGTTTGATAACATTTTCGGCGAAGTTGTCGGCACTCATTTTAGCTTCGTTGATCCGATGTTGGGTCATGGGGGTTTCGATGACGTCGGGAAAAACTTCCACTACTTGAACGCCATCTCTGGCAACCTGCTCCCTAAGTGAATTAACAAAGCTATGCAAGCCTGCCTTAGCAGCAGAATAAATCGGAACATCATATTTTGGTACTAGTCCAAGTGCTGAGCCTAGAAACACAATGGACGCATTCTGGTTTGCAGTAAGCAAGGGATACAAACGAAGCGTGATGATAATTTGTCCGGTCATGTTGGTATTGATCTCATCTGTAATGACCTCATTCGTTATAGACCCACTTGTAAGATCAAGCTCTTGCTGAATACCAGCATTGTTTACGAGCAAATCGATGCTTGGATATCGTGCAGCAAGAAATGATACAAGTTGTCGCAGATCGTTCTCTTCGGTGATATCACACTGCACTATTTCAAGATCGGGTACCTGCGACTGAGCAAGTTCCAGTTTATTCTGATCCCGGCCACAAATGATGACTTGGTTATCTTGTGCGGCAAGTTTTTCTGCGAGTGCCAGGCCAATGCCTGAACTGCCACCAGTAATCAGTACGGTACGATGTGTTAATTTCATAATTTGCTCCTGTGAGGTGTCGGAGCAAATTATTCACAGCTATTAGCTGCTTCACATTAACCTAGGTTAATGAATTCGGATGCTATGGCAGTCAGAATCCCTCCTACTTAAATGAGTACAAGGGGATTCAAACATGACTTCAATCAACAAAACACTTGCCACTTCCATGGCGATCTTCAGCGGATTAATGTTGGCCGCCTACTTCGGCCTGGTCACGTATTTCCAGTTTCCGGACGTGCTCCGCCTTCCTACGACAGAGATGATGGAGATTTTCATTGCCAATCAAATGAAGATCGTTGGTTTCTATTATCTGTTTGTGTTGAGTCAGATAGCTTTTATCAGCGTGGTGCTGATCATGCATCACTATCTAAGCAAAGAAACATCGGTTTATCTCACCCTAGCCACCGGCTTCGGGATATTGGCTGGTTTGTGCCAGGCCTTGGGATTTGCTCGGTGGCCGTTCCTCGTGCCTTACCTCGCTGGCATTGTCCAAGACCCAGCATCTACCGAAGTGATGCGTGAAACGGCGCTAATTGTCTTTCAGTCTTTCCACAATTTCGCAGGTATCGCTGTCGGGGAAAATATCTTCTTCGTGCTCGAAGGTCTCTGGGCGGTAAGTCTGTCAGTTCACCTCTACACCAAACATACTATGTCGACTCGATTGATTACAGTGCCCGCATTATCTGGGGTCGCCATACTGATTTACTCGCTCGAACAGTTTGGTGGTGCGATGGCTGCACTTGGTCCATTGAATGTGATCGCCCATGCGGCGCTCGTGTTTTGGTTTATTGCGCTGTCGGTGACTCTTTTTACAAGAGAAACAGCAATCGATGCTGACACAAGACTCAACCCCATCACTACCGCGATAATCTGGATTGCATATCTCGCAATTGTAGTTCCCGGTTTTATCACTAACTAATTATTTAGGAGGTACTAAAGATATGAGCACACACAAGAAATTAGCCTTGATGGCCCTGGTATTAAGCCAGCTATTAATCACAGGTTGCTCAACCATTTCAATCCGTACAGCTATCGAAATTGATGCACCAAGAGATGAGGTCTACCAAGTGCTGGCGAACATTGAGGGCTACCCAGAGTGGAACCCTTATCACCGAAAAGTTGAAGGCGAATTCAAAGAGGGGGCAGGTCTAACTGTTTACGTCACACGACCAGATGGAGTTGAAGTTGAAGTGCCTCCTCACATGATGCGAATTATTGAGAACGAGGAAATCACCTGGGGTGGAGGCATTAAAGGCATCTTCTATGGCGAACACCGGTTCTTGCTCGAATCAACCGAAACAGGTACCACAGTTCTGCGACATGACGAGGATTTTTCAGGATTTGCAGTAGGTTTTGCCGATTTGCCTCCGGAAGTCATTGCTGTGGGATACCATCAAATGAACATGGCGCTCAAGAAAAGGTTGGAGCAGGAAAATTGAGAGTCTTGATTCTAGCGGTGCTAATGCTTGGTAGCTTTTATGTGAACGCTGAAAGCGAAAAGCTGTTCGTAGGTTTTGGTGAAATTCCAGTTCTCGCTGACAGTTTCAAACCATCTGTTGGCTATGGCAAAAGAAGTGGTGACTTTGAGTACGGAATCTATCTACAACTGGAAGATGACCTGCAAAGAGACGAGGAATCCTTCAATGCAGACTTTGGTCAGGATGGGCTCGATACATCTACGGAAGAAACCGGAGTAAGAGCGATGTTACAGGGGCGCTATTATCCGTTTGAGAATCCATTTTACTTGAGCTTTGGCTTATTGTTTAGTGGGGGGGATACCGAGCTGATGGAGTTTGATACTAGAAACCGTGTTATCGGCCAGAACTCTTACGATACTTCAATTTCGGTTGACCTCGAAAGTGATGAGATTTTTGCCCCAGCTTTGGGTATCGGTATGGCTTATCCTATATCAGGCGGCTGGTATTTTACTGCTGACTTTACTATGGCCTGGTTCAATTCTGTTCCTACCCCAGACGTCGAAATATCTACTTCGATGACAGTGTCCGCATCAGATTTACGCCAGCTCGAAAATGATATTCTGGATAACTACGATTCCAATTTTCACAACAGGTACCATCTTTTCAACATTGGATTAGCTTACGAGTTTTGATTGTTATCACTGAGTGCAATACCGAGCCAAAATAGTCTATCCATGTGAGAGCGTAGTGAGGCTTTGGTGGGCTAGACCGCTTAAACTCAAAGTCCGCAAAGTGCCGTTTAGAGACTAACGTTAAAATGATTGTGAATGTCAGCAATATCAACATTTGAGACATAAGGGTTGTCAGATTCGGTTTGAGCTACTACACGTAAGCCGAGTCTATTAACCAGTGATACCTAGGAGCTTGACCGAGAATAGAAGGCCTACTGCGGAAAAGCCATTTTGGCCCATTTTTCCGCTCAATTTCGTTAAATATGAGTAACTATTCGCCTCAAATGACCGAAAAAATGGACTCAAAATGGCTCCTCCTCGCTACGGCCTCTATTCTCGGTCAGGCTCCTAGTCTTTGCCCAGCGCCTCCGGCGCGGCTGCCTGGAACGCAGGTAGTTTTGCACACTCTGCGCCAATCTTTACGATGGCCGGAAAGGCGTCGAGCGGAACTTCAAATCGCCTGGCATTGAAAAGCTGTGGCACCAGGCATATATCTGCAAATGTGGGCTTATCGCCAAAGCAAAAACGCCCCGACTTGTGGTTTGCTGTCAGCATCTTCTCAAGAGCCTTAAATCCCTCCTGAATCCAGTGTGCGTACCATTTCTCTACCGCTTTGTTATCGGCGCCTAATTCGTTTCTCAGATATTCCAGCACACATAAATTATTGAGTGGATGGATATCGCAGGCGATAATAGATGAAAGCTGGCGTACATAAGCTTTTTCCCGGGCGCCTTCGGGTAACAATGCGGGGACAGGATATTGCTCTTCCAGGTATTCCAGAATAGCGGGAGACTGACCTAGCCTGAATTCGTCTTCGGTATAATACGGCACCCTTCCCTGAGGATTTAGCTGTCGGTATTGTGCATTGTTCTGCTCATCGATTCCCGGCAATATATTAACCACGATGCGTTTCACATCCACGCCCTTGAGGTTCAGGGCAATGCGTACCCGGTAGGCGGCCGACGATCTGAAATAATCATAGAGAATACGCTCCATGGTGCTCGCCTAGTCTGTATATTTTTCGATGCGCTGATCGATTGCACCGAACAATGAATTGTTTTTCTCATCCAGCATTTCTATTTTTATAGTGTCTCCAAACGTCATATAGCCTGTTTCAGGCGCCCCGTTTTTGATAGTTTCAATCATGCGAATCTCAGCGATACAGCTATAGCCAACACCTCCCTGCGAAAGTGGTTTTCCGGGTCCATCGTTCAACTTGTTCGACACGGTGCCGGAACCGATGATGCTTCCGCTGACCAGTGGCCTCGATTTTGCGGCATGCGCAATCAATTCAGCAAAATTGAAGGTCATATCTATTGCGGCATCCGGCGCGCCAAACAGCTCTCCATTATAAGTCGATCTCAGCGCAAGCTGTAATTTCCCGTCGCACCAGGCATCTCCCAGTTCGTCGGGCGTCACACAAACCGGGCTAAACGCAGTCGATGGTTTGGACTGGAAAAATCCAAAACCCTTCGCCAGTTCGGCGGGGATCAAATCTCTTAGCGATACGTCGTTAACCAGCATGATCAGTTTCACATGTTGCAGTGCCTGCTCGATACTCGTGCCCATAGGTACATCGTCGGTAATGACCGCGACTTCGGCCTCAAAATCGATGCCCCAGCCCTGGTCAGTTGGCATAACAATTGGCCCATGAGGATCGAGGAAGCTGTCGGATCCCCCCTGGTACATCAACGGATCGGTCCAGAAACTCGCGGGGATTTCCGCACCTCGGGCCTTGCGCACAAGCTCTACATGATTGACGTAAGCGGAGCCATCGGCCCATTGATAAGCCCGCGGCAGCGGTGAGCTACACTGGCCTTCATCAAATGGCTCACCGCTTGTTGCACCCGATTCTAGCGAGTCGGACAAATCGCGGAGCTGCAGCGATACCTCGTTCCAGTTATCCAGCGCCTGCTGCAATGTCTCGGCAATATGAGCCGCTGACACCATCCGCGATAGCGCGCTTGATACAACCACCAGTGAGCCGTCACGGCCCCTTTTTAGCGATGCCAGTCTCACTCTTTTTTTCCAAACTCATTCTCATGTAACCAGGCCGCATGCCGAGGCGCCTTCTTCGTAGCATCCCATTCTTCTACCATTAACGGGGCAACTTCATGCAATTTTTGCATCATCTCAGGGGTGCCTACGTTGGCCGCGAGTTCCAGCCTGTGACCACTAGGATCGTGAAAATAAATAGACTGGAAAATACCATGATCGGTGGGACCAATGGTATCGAGTCCATAGGCTTCAATCCTTTCTTTGGCAGCCATAAGCGCCGACATATCCTCAAGCTCGAAAGCGATATGCTGTACCCAGCTCGGCGTGTTGGGATCACGTCCCATCGGCGGTGAGTTGGGAATTTCGAAAAAGGCCAGGATATTCCCCATGCCAGCATCGAGGAAAATATGCATATAGGGGTCGGGTTCTTTGGTACTGGGCACCTGGTCTTCAGCAATGGCCAGTACAAGCTCCATATTCATGACATCGCGATAAAACTCGACTGTTTCTTTGGCATTCTTGCAGCGATAGGCAACATGATGGATTTTCTGGATTTTCATAAGTTGCCCCCTAAGCAGTAGCCTGACTTTCGTCAGGTGCTAACACGCCACGCCTAAGCTGATCGCGTTCCATCGACTCAAACAGCGCTTGAAAGTTACCCTCGCCAAAGCCCTCATCCCGTTTGCGTTCGATGAATTCAAAGAATACAGGGCCAATCATGGTTTCCGAAAAAATCTGTAGCAGCAGTCGCTTATCACCTTCATCCGTTGAACCATCGAGCAAAATTCCCCGCGTACGGAGTTCATCGACGGGTTCACCGTGATCAGGAAGCCGATCACCAAGCATTTCGTAATACAAAGCCGGGGGCGCGGTCATAAATGGAATCCCACGGGCCTTGAGTGCATCCCAACACGACAGCAGATCATCACAACTAAGCGCGACATGCTGGATACCTTCGCCGTTATAGGCCATGAGAAACTCTTCTATCTGGCCGACACCCTGCGAGGCTTCCTCATTCAACGGAATTCGAATTTTACCGTCTGGAGCAGTCATTGCCTTTGACATCAACCCGGTGTATTCACCCTTGATATCAAAGTACCTGATTTGTCTGAAATTGAATATTTTCTCGTAGAAACTTCCCCAGAATTCCATCCGTCCCCGGTAAACATTGTGTGTCAGGTGATCAACTTCCTGAAAACCACAACCCTCGGGGTGTCGATCGACTCCCTCAAAGTACTCAAAATCGATATCGTAAATACTGGCCCCGTCCGCGTACCTGTC
>JAAEOZ010000501.1 GCA_024222685.1 Gammaproteobacteria bacterium
GGCCAGCCTCTTCTGTCGCGTAACAGTTGGTACTGTTTGATGAAACTTGATTTCTGAATCGGGCCTTTACGGTAATCATCCCAATCCGGCCAGATACTGGCCAGATAGCCGATATCGATGATAACAAATGCTAACAGACCGATAAGGCAGTAGCGCAAAAGTATTCCAGTTCTAGATTTGCACAAAATCTTCAGACAGGATCAGCGTGAGCGATGCCAGAAAGCGCCTGGCGTCGTCGTGGCTAAAGCACATCGGTGGCTTAATTTTGAGAACATTGTGAAAAGGGCCATCGGTGCTGATTAGTATGCCATGTTGCTTCATACGCTCTGCGATATAGCTGGCCTGCTGTGCTGCAGGGGTGAGTAATTCGGCATCGGTAACCAGCTCGATACCGAGAAATAACCCGAGGCCGCGAACATCGCCGATAATAGGAAATTTCTTTTTTAAGGCCTGAAATCCGTCAAGCAATAATTTGCCAACTTGCCGTGCATTATCCTGCAGTTGTTCTTCTTCTAAAACATTCAACACCGCAAGGCCAATCGCAGAGGACACAGGATTGCCGCCAAAGGTATTGAAGTACTCCATACCATTGTTGAAGCAATCGGCAATTTCACGTGTAGTAATCACCGCCGCCAGCGGGTGGCCGTTGCCGATAGGTTTTCCGAGTGTAACGATATCCGGAATAACTCCCTGGGTTTCGAATCCCCAGAAGTGTGTGCCAACACGACCAAAACCCACCTGGACTTCGTCTGCTATACACACTGCGCCAGCCTGACGTGTGTGAGCATAAGCTTTTTTTAGATAACCTTCGGGTAATACTATCTGTCCTCCACAACCGAGCACTGATTCACAGATAAAAGCTGCTATACCGGAATCTGCCTGTTGCAGGCATTGCCTGACACTGTCGGCAAAATATTCTACCGTATTCGGATCTCGATAAGCATCCGGGATAATCGCTTTGTGTACATGACCGGGACGCCCTTTACCACCCTTGCCATCGTGTTTATAGGGACTGATGTCTATGAGTGAGCCCAGATTACCGTGATAGGCGTGATCGAGAATAACCACATCCTGCTGGCCTGTGTAATGTCTTGCCAGTCTCAGTGCCAGATCGTTGGCTTCACTGCCGCTGTTAGCCAGATAGCATACAGATAATGGAGAAGGAAACATGGTCAGCAGTCGTTCGCAGTAATCGGTGATGGATGAATACAGATAACGCGTATTTGTATTCAGTAGACGTGCCTGCCGATAACCGGCTTCGACCACTTTGGGATGACAATGACCAACATGTGGCACATTGTTGACTGCATCGAGATATTGCCTGCCCTCGGCATCGTAAAGATATTGCATGCTGCCACGGACAGTGTGGATCGGTTCGTTATAGGACAGACTGAGCGATGGGTTCATGGTCTGATTGCGGGTATAGAGAATTGACTGTTTGTCGAGCTGTTTTTTCTCAAACAACTCCGATGGAATACCAAGAATTAAATTGGGGTCAGGGCAAAGACTTTGCCACACTTCGGTATAGTAAGCCGAACCGGCACCGGCAAAATTGTCGGATTGATCGAGCATATCGGTTATGATTTCGAAGTGTAGATGTGGTGGCCACTGACCGTTATCTTCGATATTCCCCAGTAAAGCTATTTGATCCCCGGCGTTTACCGCGTCGCCAGGTTTATATTTAATCGACAACGGTGATAAATGGCCATAAAGCGTATAAAACACAATATCGGTCTGTGGAATGGAATGCTTGAGAATGACGCATCCACCATAGTCAAACGCCTGGTTGTGATTCGCAGAGGAATACAAAGTTCCATTCAACGCTGCATAAACCCTGGAGCCTGCGGGTATGAATATATCGATTCCCAGATGTTGCCTGCGCGGATGTCCGCCATAATCGATGAATGCAGGGTCGTCGTAAAGCAGCCGATATTCGCCGTAGGGACCGATGCCAGCTATACAGCTCGCGTCTTCTAAAGCGCGATTAATCGTAATGCTGAATCGACGGCTATCCACCGATTCTTTCGGGTCGACAAAATACGGGCTGGCCACTCCAAGGTCGAGTAGCAGCAGTGGGTCACTTTTAAAGTCCAGATCGACAACTGGGCGAAATTTGTTCTGCTGCATCAGCAGCCACTCGATTACCTGTTCGCAATGTGGAACCGGTGCCAGGCCACAGCTCTGACGAAACAGATAGCAGGCAAAATTGCTGGGTATTTTTCTCAGTTTCTCTAGCAGAGTCCAGGCGGGTTGCTCGCTGATACTGAGATACTCGTTCTCCGGTTCGAGGGAACGTTGATAGGCGCAAATACATACACTAAGGCACAGTCGCATGCAGATGAGATTGAATAAGACGTCTATTTCAGTTCTGGTTAAGCTGTAGTGATCGTTATAACCCCTGATAATTTCAACGGCGCAATCCAGCGGGTGTTCCTTCCCCAGCATCGCATAGGCCGCAGCAATTGCCGGTTCAGCAACCGTCCAGCAGTAAACCATATCCCCAAAGTCGATAATGCTGGTGATAGACTGGTTCCATGCGGAGGAGCAATTGACGATGACATTGTTATCGTTGGCATCGTTGTGGATAACGCTTCGTCTGAGCTGTTGGTTGACAGGTAACACTATCTCGCGAAACTGAGCTTCGAAATATTCAATTAGCAAGCGTTGCTGTTTTGTTGCAAGTAAAGGCTTAAAACGATCGAGCGTCGCGAGTGCTTCGTGCATTTTCCATAATAAAGGTCTGTCTAATGCGGGGTGAGAGAAATTCACGAGCGATTTATCGAGTCTGGCAAGTGTTTTGCCCAGGTCATAAAGCAGTTCGGGGAGGTGTGGCTTCAAGCCCGACAGTAGATGTCCTTCGACATAGGGTAGCATTCGACAGTGATGCAACTCTCCGTGGTTATCTGTAATCGATTCGATATTATTTCGATTGATCGACTCCAGCGCCAGCCATGACTGTCTGAATACTGCGTCAGTGGCCAGCTTTTCGAATACCTGATGCTGACACTCTAACATTTGCAGGGATTCATCCTTATTAGCGATTTTAAAGACAAATCGTCCGCTTTCGCAGGTCAGCAGAAAATTCAGGTCGCGTTCTCCTGCTAATACAGTCAAATCACCTTCAAGTTGATAAAGCCGAACTATTATCTCTGCCGCTTCGGTGATCGAAAATCGTGGTAATTCGCAATTAGCTGACATAATTACAGGTAATGTAAAACAGGTTATTTTACGCGAGAAAACCGATTGGTTTTAGCAAGTTGTCAGTTTTGTAAAGAAATTCCAGTCTTGTTATGACGCACTGTGTTATCACCGCGTCGCGTTTATCAAGTATATAGATTCATTTGTTTCTATAATTTGCATATTAAAATGGGTGGAGAATTCTATGGCCCTGCGCCTTGGTATAGACACTGGCGGTACCTTCACCGACGCGGTGCTGGTTGACGATAACAAAAATATTATTGCGGCTGAAAAAAGCCTGACCACTCGCTTCGACCTCAGCATCGGCATTGGTGATGTGGTCGGCAGGCTTCCTGGCGGGTTACTGTCAAATATCAGTATGGTGTCTCTATCGACAACCCTGACCACCAATTCGGTGGTTGAAGATCAGGGTGCACCTGTTGGAGTGCTGCTACCCGGATATAACGAAGCGCAGGTGAAGCAAAGTGGTTTACTGGAAATTCTATCGCCCCAGTTGGTTGTTATCCTGGAAGGTGGCTTCGACGCTGTAGGCAAGCAACATCAGGCGCTCGATGAGGCGTCTGCCAGAGACGCCATATTAAAACTGCAGGAGCAGGTATCGGCTTTTGCGATCTCCAGTATGTTCGGTACCCGAAATACCGCCCACGAGAACAGGCTTAAAACGCTGGTCAACGAATTAACCGGTTTGCCCGTCATCTGTGGTTACGAGCTGGCATCGAGTCTCGGTGCGCCACGCCGTGCTCTGACCGCGGCACTCAATGCACGTATGGTTCCGCCAATCAAGGAATTAATTGCATCGGTCAACAGCATACTCAAGCGTTTTCAGATCGATGCACCGCTGATGATCGTCAAGGGCGATGGGTCGCTCGCCAGCCTCGAAAACGCCATCGAGAAACCGATTGGTACCGTATTATCCGGCCCGGCTGCCAGTGTCATCGGTGCCTGCCAGCTCAGTGGTTTACAGAATGCGATTATCGCCGATATGGGTGGCACTACTACTGATATCGCGGTGGTAAGCAATGGTCAGCCGGAGCTTTGCGCCGATGGAGCAACGATAGGTGACTGGCAACCGATGGTCGAAGCGGTACGTGTCAGCTCGGTGGGACTCGGCGGTGATAGTGAGGTGCGTTTTGGTGGGCATAAAGGGCTGGTAATCGGCCCGCGCCGAGTTGTGCCTACCTGTCTGCTCGGTCATTTATACCCTGAAATAATCCCCAAACTCGAAACCCAACTGTGCGGCATGGTGAGTGCACGTAGTAACCGCTTCATTATGCGCCTGGATAATAATGCCGCCCTACTCAAACAACTTAATTCGACCGAATATGCCGCCTGGGAGTTGCTGGCAGACGGCCCCATAGAACTGGATGCAATTATACAGGACAGGCGCGAATTCGCGCGTGCACTGGCAAAACTAAAACGCCTCGGGCTTGCCATTTACAGTGGTTTTACGCCCTCTGATGCGGTACATGTACTCGGCATTAATTCACACTGGAATAAGCGTGCCGCCGAACTGGCAGCCAATATCTGGATGCGACAGATGCGCTTTCTGTATGGCTTCGGTAAATGGCAGGCAGATGATATCGAATACGCCAGTCGTCAGGTTTATGATCTGGTAATTGCTACCATTCGGCGACAGCTCATCGAAGTCGGTCTTGGCGAATCCAGGTTTATCAATACCACTGCGAAGACTGAAGGTATTGTTGATCTGATTACAAAAATGATATTGCAAAGTGCCGATATGGCGCATGACAATCCCCTGTTCAAACTCGAATTTGCGGGTGATTATCCAATCGTCGCAGTTGGTGCGCCTGCCGCCAGCTATTACCGGGATGTTGCTGAATCTATGAATATTGGTCTGCATCTACCGCAGCATGCAGATGTTGCTAATGCCTTTGGTGCGGTTATGGGTAGTGTGATTGAGCGTGCTCAAATCACTGTCACGCAACCGCAACATGGCGTGTTCTGTCTTTTTAGTAAGGATGAACCTTTACGATTTGATACACTCGATGCCGCGAGGCAGCATGCCGAGCAACTGGTACGCGGCGAAGCAGAATCGAAAGCGCTCACAGCAGGGGCGAAACAACCTCAGATCACGCTGAGCTATGACGATGTACATGTCAAAGATGATATCGATGGCGAACTCTTTCTGGAATCAACCGTAATCGCGACCGCTATCGGCGCCGCCTGCGACTGGCAATCAGCATGAAGCCCAATGACATGGAATCGGAACTGGCACCCTACGGATTGAAACTGCGCGGAGTTGTATCACTAAGCGACGATGAAATTCGAGAGTATGGTTTCACAGGGCAAACTGCAGTGGCGCTTGTGGGAAACATCGGCTCATCTTACTGGCCGGAATTTGCCCAGTCCAGGGAATACGCTGATGGCGAAGCAGATCCGCTCGATCGGTGGAGTCTTCGTGTCGCTAACGAAGTGGTGCTGAATTTAAATGCCACCCCGATTTTCCCGTTCCATGGCCCACCTTATTTACCCTTTCAACAATGGGCAAAACGCGCCGAGGCCCAGCAACAATCCCCGATCGGGTTGATGATTCATCCACAGTTTGGCCTCTGGCACTCCTACCGATTTGCACTTTTGATAAAGGCTGCGGATGAGGTAGTACAAATAGAACAGGTGTCACCTTGCCTGGATTGTATTGCCCAGCCCTGTTTAAATACCTGCCCGGTTAATGCTTTCTCGACAAACACATACGATGTCGATAGCTGTGCCCAATACTTAAAGCAAACACCTTCGGCGGATTGTTTTAAACATGGATGTATGGCGAGGTTTGAATGCCCTGTCGGTAGAGAGTATCGCTATGTGGATGAACAGAGCCAGTTTCATTTACAGGCTTTTATTGGGGCGAGGATGGGTTTAGATGGTTAGAGAAAGGATCATATTTGATGAGTACTTTATTCTCTATTGGGAGTTCTAAAAATAATTTCGAGTGGGCTGATAGCTGCTGATCCGCGACGACCGATTACGGTAACTGAAAGTAGGTCCAAATTGATGTCC
This sequence comes from Gammaproteobacteria bacterium, assembly GCA_024222685.1. GTDB lineage: Bacteria > Pseudomonadota > Gammaproteobacteria. Next base: position 6,214 of record JAAEOZ010000501.1, read on the forward strand.
CTCACGCGTAGTCGAATACACTCCATCGCAAGGGCAAAGATGGCAGGTTGCCGTACACTTAAGCTGCTGTCGCAACCCGGCCGTTTCATTTAGAGTTAATTTCCCCATGCTTTGTTGCTTGGGAACCAACGTGGAGGCTTGCAAAAAATTGAAGAAAAAGAAACCCAACATCCTCATGTTCATGAGCGACAACCAGCCGGCAGAATTGCTGGGCTGCTATAACGATGAGCTTCATACACCGCATCTCGACACCCTGGCGGATTCTGGAATACGTTTCGA
>JAAEOZ010000502.1 GCA_024222685.1 Gammaproteobacteria bacterium
CGATTGCGCGGATTTCAGGGTTGCTGTCACACATTTCGCCGGCCGCCGAAAGCACCTCTGACTCGATCAAATCAATATCCATACGATTACGTTGGCCTTCGATGATGACCTCATTAAATTCCCTGTAGCCTTCCATTCCCTGAATGACCACCGGAATATTGCCGGCGCCAACCGCGTCAAAATGCTTTGCTGTCAGGCTTTTTTGACTGGCGGTTAACACACCAACCGGAACACAGGCTCCGGTTAAATGGTACGCCAGTGGCACCTGGATCAGACTGGATGCAAATACCGGTATCTGCACTGCATCGGCGAGTTCTTTTTGAAACAATGCCAGAAACCCGCAGCTTCCAGTAATGGCGCGAACACCCTCGGATTCGAGACGCCTGGCTGCATCGATAAACGGTGCAATAAACTGGGCAGAGGGATTAGTTAAAAGTTCTTTTACCGTAGCACCCTGCACAGTTTCGTATAATACGGTGAAGGGTAGGCCGGACGGGTTTTTTATATGCCCGGGCGGTTTCGGGAATTGTGAATCGAGACAGAGCACGCCGATTGAAACACCGCAGATATTTTGGCCGCCATTATAAACAGTCATAGAATAGTGTACCGGGGAATTATGAAAAGCGAGCCAGGTTATAAGGCTCGAGATCGATATTAGCCGGTTTACCCGTTACCAGGTCAGCGATTATTTCTCCGGTTCTGGGGGCCATCATTAATCCGTAATGACCGTGGCCGAAGGCGGTAAACAAACTTGCATGAGCTGGGACTTCACCAATACAGGGCAAGCTATCGGGTGTTGAGGGACGTGCCCCCATCCAGTCACTTGCGCTAGCGGTGTTCAAACTGGGTAACATGGATTTAACGCATTTTTGCAAACTTTTTAACCGTTTGGAATTAGCGGGTGTATCGAGCCCTGCAAATTCGGCGGTACCGGCCGCTCGCAGGCCTTCCTGCATAGAACTGGCGACAATTTTGAGATCCATGTCCATCACCGAATGGGTTAGTTCAATCCCGGGGTTTGAGAAACTCAGGTGATAACCACGTTCCGCTTCCAGCGGTACTTCGATATCAAGTGGTTTTAGCAGGTCACGCGACCAGGCTCCCGCCGATACGATGATTTGACCGGATTCGATTGTTTTATCGTCGGTGACGAGGTTCCAACGGCCATCCTGGCGGGATTGTAGCTGCTTAACTTTAGACCGGAGAAACACGCCGCCATTGCATAAAAATTTCTTCGCCAGAACCTGGCCCAGTTTACCGGGAGACAGGGCCCGGGCCTGGCCTTTTATCAGAATTGCAGCTTTAAATTGATCGGACAGAGCAGGTTCCAGGGCCTGTAATTCCTGCTGATCTATCAGTTCGAGGTCGGCGTTTTTATTTCGGCGGATGGAATATTCGAGACTATCCAGGTTTGCCTGTTTCGGCTGGCGAAAAGCATGCACATAAAAACTGTCACGAATTAAATCTTCCTCGCCACTGCCTTTAAGTAGTTGTCGATACCTGCCTATATTGTTGTCATTGAGTACGGCCATGGCATCAGAAATTTGATGCACTCGCTCGATCCTGCCCTGCAGCAGAAAGCGTATCGCCCAGGGTGCCAGTTCAAAAAGATACGAAGGTTTGATAGCGATGGGCCCATCCGACTTCAGTAACCATTTTGGAATTTTTTGCCATAGCCCTGGCACCGATTGCGGTACGATTGACCAGGGCGATATAACACCGGCATTGCCATAGGAGGCGCCCTGCCC
>JAAEOZ010000503.1 GCA_024222685.1 Gammaproteobacteria bacterium
CCAGACCGATCCTTACGAAGCGGGCATATCGTTCACTGTACCGCTGAAAACCAAGGAAGATGATTTCATTGGTAAAGAAGCATTGATCAAGCGCAAGGAAAATCCACAACGCGTACTCGTCGGACTGGAATTAACCGGCGACGAACTCGCATCGAATAGCGATTGCGTCAATATCGGTCGCAACCAGGTCGGGGAAATTACCAGCGCGGTACGTTCACCGATCCTGCGTAAAAACTTTGCACTATGCCGCATGTCGGTCGAACATAGTGAAATTGGAACCGAGATCGAAGTGGGCAAGCTGGATGGTAAACAGAAACGTTTACCCGCCAAAGTTGTACCTTTCCCGTTTTATGACCCGACTAAATCACGGGTTCGAGACGTAGCAGAATAAGCCCGCAGGGGCGAACTCATATGATCGCCCTTTATTAAAACCACCATATAATGGAGTCGTTAAATAACATCGCGACTAACATCTATTTCTCGTTGCACCCTACGTGTTAGTCCGCGGAGATCATCCATCACGACACTTAGTTGTTGTATCAGTTGCTCAGCATTTTCCAGCCTGGATTCGATAGAAGCTGTCTCTTTAAAATCAGGCCCATCATACTCCGTCACATCCTCGGCCTCTTCGCCAGCAATTAACCAGGCCAGAGGTACACCCAATATTCCTGCTATTTGTGCCAGACGATTGGCTCGTGGAGAGCTGCGTTCACTCTCCCAATCTAATAAAGTCACCTCTTCTATTCCCACTCTCTGGGCAAGTTGAAGCGAGCTAAGGCCCTTGGCTTCCCGGGCTTTAGCGATTTGATAACCTACAAGTGTGGGATTGTTCATGATTTTGTGGATATTGGGTGTAAATGATAAATACTGGGCGAATGGTTAATTATAGCAAGTAATGAAATCTTTGGCTTAGCTGATTGACGATTGAGGTAAATCAAAACAGATCGGGATTACTGGGATAAACGCATCCTGTCGACAGCAACGTCATGGGTTAATGGCTACCACTGGCGAAGCGGGCTGGGTTCGTATTCGAAGCTTTCCAATACGGCCTCGTCTACGGTAACACCCAGACCAGGTTCTTTCGATAACGGCATGCAACCATCTTCATCGATCTCACAGGGAAAACAGGAAAACCTGTTAGAGCCTGCTTCAAAGCGGGGAAAATGCTCAACGGTAACAAAGTTAGGGATTACGGCGGCTACCTGCATACTCGCTGCAAGTCCTACGGTCATGGTATTGTAGTTGTGAACGGCGACACGCGCTAAATAAGGCTCTGCCATGGCGGCGATTTCCTTTATTGCTAATATACCGCAACAGGTGATATCAGGATTCAGGATATCCGCCGCCCGTTTCTCCAGAAGATTGCAAAACTCACGTTTTGAATAAAACGTTTCACCTGTCACGATTGGCAGGCCCGAGCTGCGACGAATATCGGCGAGTACATCCAGGTTTTCGGGTGCAACTGGATCCTCAAACCACTCCACAGCATTGTCGCGTAGAGCTTCAGTAATAACTGTCAAATCCCCCTGGCCCGCGACTCTCCAGGCATCAACCAGGACAGAAATATCCGGACCCAGTGCAGCTCGCACGGCGGACAATCGCTCGATACCATCGTTCACACTATCGCTGTATAGAAACGGATAGATTTTTACAGCCTTGAATCCGCGCTCAACATGTCGCATTGCGTAATCGGCAATCTGATCTGCTGAGCGCTGCTCATGGCTCCAGCAGTTGGCGTAAACAGCGATACGATGACGGCAAGGTCCGCCGAGCAACTTGTGGACCGGTGTTTCGAGAGCCTTGCCAACGATATCCCACATGGCAATTTCGATTCCACTAACTGCAGAAGAGAAATGTATCCCGCCCTGCATCTCCGAGAAACACTCGTATGCCATCGTTGTGAAGTACTTTATTTGAAAAGGATCGATGCCTTCAACGTAGCGTGCCAGTTCCTGTACCATGGTGGCGACGCTTCTTTCACAATCATGCGGCACATAGGCTTCCCCCCAGCCATCAATACCTGCATCCGTTTCCAGCTTGACCAACAGCCAGGCTTTACCCTTGCACCATTCCGTATGGGAAACTCGTGACGGAACGATGAATGTTTTGACAGCAATTATCTTCATAGGGCAGTTTTCCTCGATATGCTGCATCGGAATAACCCGGAGATCATGGGCAATGCCTGCTTTTATTTGCCGCCATGATAAATTAACGCACAATCAAACAGTTTGCTTCAGCATTATTGACGATCTTGCGCGACACGCTGCCCATAAACAGACCTTTCACTTTCCCCAGTCCACGGGTACCGACCACAATTGTGTCAACGTTTCTTCTTTTAGCGAAGCCTATGACACTGGTTGCGGGATCGCCACTTCCAATCGCGGTTTGAACTTTGCTGGCGCCACCTGCCCTGGCGCTATCAGCCGCTTCCTTCAATATGTCTTCGGCTACCTTTCTTAAAATATCTTCCCTGGTATTAGCAAATTCCTCCAGCTCAGGGACTTTTTTCATTTGCGACGGTAACTGCATATCGCGAATAACGTGTAAAATAAGGAGTTCAGCTTCATGGGTGGAAGCCAGATAGGTGGCTTCAATAACGGCACGATTTGACGCGGCGGACGCATCAGTGGCAACCAGAATCTTCTTAATCATCTAGCAAGAATACCGACAAATAAAAACAGGATGCCTATATGCCTGTAACCGACCTGTTAGTCAAGGCCCAACACAGGTTGATCTCCAATATCTGATCCAATAGTTCAGAAAAACTATCTGACGATCAGGCAGCTAGTACAATCAAAAAAACGTCATCCCCGCCTATATTGAACGACACCCAGGCATGACTACCTCTCTTCAAGGCCATACAAATGTAGGCAAAAATGATGGTGGCGCGAGTGAGTTTGAAATATCGAAATTTTTCCAGTTTTGCTGATCAATCATCTGAATCTGAGGGCCGGCATGTTTAACAAGTTTACGACCTTCGAGGATGCGAACCGCCTGATCAATGGAAATACGCCCCTGCATGACAGGCGCATCTGTGGGGGCTGCGAGAATACGCCCTCGCCGAATACCTCTATACACAGCAGGCGTGAAGTAAGTCGAAACCACCTTGATTTGATTCTCGAGATTACGATTTCGTAAGGTGCTAATTGCTGCCTCGGCCATCAGCGCATTACCGACGATATAGTCAACCTGTGGATGGCTTTCCAGCACCTCCTGCACCAGTGTGCGCTGGATTTCCTTGCCGGTATCGCCCCACTTGGTGACAACCACGTCGACCGCACTATCTGCCAAACCTAGTTTAAAACCGGTTTCTATGAAGTCGACCCAACCCGCACCCTGTGGACCGGGAAACCAGGCTACTGTTACTGACTCGCTTCCAGCTTTGTGCTTTCTGGCGAGATACTCACCTGCGACACGCCCCATCGTGCTCCACGACACGCCTGATTTGGCCGTAATCCCGGTGTCGTCAATATCATTCACAGTCGCCAGTACCGGCATGGTTCTGGCAATCCGCGAGATACTGTTTCTGAGCCCCTGAAAGGATACTGTGCCGACTATCAGAGCATCAGTACCTTCGCCAGCACATTGTTCAATCTGCTGACGCTGGCGCTCAAGATTGGGGTAACCTCCCGCTTCGACCAATGTAAATGCGACTCCGAGCCGCTTCGCCTCCTGAACCATGCCGTAATTGACATTTAGCCAGTAGGCATCTTTCAAATGCGGGTAAGCAATGCAAAGATGCCAGATTCGACTAGCGGCTTCGGTGGGTTGATAGTCGATAATACGGCGATTACTCGAATAATCGAATGGCGTAGACCAGGATTCCAGCCGCCATACTTCAGCACGGGCACAGGTAGCCGCAATAATGCTTAGAAATAGAATCGAAAAAAATTGAGGATAAAGCAGTTTATTCAATGCTTTGAAACCATTAAGCCAGGTTGTAAATCATTGTACGCTTGCATTTTTCGACTGCAAGGCGCAGCATTTTGCCATGCGTAAACTCGGAATTGCAGCAAAATTATACCTGGCCTTCGGTAGCATATTGCTGATGGCGGTTGTTGCATCTTCAATCGGCTGGAAAGGATTTGAGCGGGTTACCGACTCACAGAACTCGGTTATAGACCAGGCCATTCCAGGACTGAGGCAGGCGCATCAGCTATCGGCTTTAAATGCTTCAATCGGGGCTGCTGCCGCACAGTTACTTCGCGCCAGCAGTGAGTTAGAACGTAACAGGGTCAGCGAAGTGTTGTTTTCCGAAGTCAGTCAGGTCAATGACTTACTTGACGATTTCCGGCAAAAGGAGTTTTCTTCAGGCTCGTTACAGTCTTTGCGCCAGACAGTAAACGATATAGAAAAAAAATTACATCGCCAGGATACACTGGTAGGCCAACGAATTAGACAGCAAGCGCACTTCACGCAACTTGCAGCCCAGTTAATCGCCTCTACCGAAGAGTTAAATGAACTGGCTGACTCGTTGGTTGCCAACGCTGCAGCCACTACCACGGCAATCACCTCGAATTTATATGACCTGGTCGAAAACAACGTCGATAAACAACAGCTCTACAATGTTTTTGATCGTCTGGTTGAGGTCGACCTGGATGCGATGGAGCGAATGTACGAACTTCGCCTGCGTAGTGCCAATTTAAACGGGCTGTTTAACCGCGTAGCAAAAGAGTCTGAATTACTGGAACTTAATAAATTACGCATGCGCACGACTGAAACGATTTCGATTCTAAAACGCCGAGTCAGTGAAATAAATGATCCACAACGACGTCAGCAGGCGAGCGAATTGCTGCTCGCAATGGAGGTTTACGATGGACCACTATATGTCTATGGCATTTTCGAGACTCGTGTTTCTCTTTTGCAAATAAGAGAGTCTCTGACCAAACTTTCGCTAGAGACAACAGCGGCCTCGCAGGCATTGAACGGAATCGTCAGTGAACTAAATGCAGCCGGCGGCACATTGATTAATCGAGTTTCAACCACGGCAAAGGAATCGCTCGACAACAGCCGGCGCCTGTTTGGCGCTACCTCGATAGTATTGTTGATAGTGGCCGCCGCAATATTGTGGTGGTTTATAAAACGCAACGTCGTCAGACGACTGTTATCATTGCAATCGGCAACCCAATCTATTACTCAGGGTGACTATAAAGTCGACATCATCGTCGAAGGCCATGACGAGTTAACCAATATGGCGAAGGCGCTACGCGGTTTCCGCAATAACGCTATCGATAAGCGTAAGCTGGATGAAGAGTTGCGCCAACATAAAGCGCATCTCGAAGAACTCGTCGAGGAACGCTCCGAGCAACTCAGAAAAACGAATCAGATGCTATCTGAAGAGGTGCAAAACCACGCGCTAGCGCGAGAAAAAGCCGAGCAGGCCAGTCAGGCAAAAACTGCCTTTCTGGCGACCATGAGTCACGAATTACGCACGCCATTAAGTGGCGCACTGGGTACATTGCGACTGCTGTCCGACACATTATTGCAACCGCAGCAGCAGGATTATGTACGCATTATAAACGCTGCAAATGACAGCCTACTGGATATAGTGAATGACATACTCGGTTATTCCCAGCTCGAAGCAGGCAAGCTAAATATCGAAAACAGGCGTTTTAATCTGGCCGAATTATTAGACAATGTCATCGGTTTAATGTCGGTTTCAGTAGGTGAAAAAAACAATAGCCTGCTCCTTAAGGTAGAGAATAAACCATCGGAATGGTTAAAGGGTGACTCTGGTAAGCTGCATCAGGTTTTGATCAATCTGATTGGAAACGCTAACAAGTTTACCGACAACGGTTCGATAGCTTTACAGGTTAATAACAAACTCAATACCTGCCCGGGCAGGACCACACTGCAATTCTCGGTAATCGACGATGGCATTGGTATTGCCAAGAACCGACAGTCAGAAATTTTCCAGGCGTTCACTCAGGTCGATACCAGCAGCTCCAGGCGACACGGCGGCATCGGTCTTGGCCTTGCCATCTGTGATCGACTGGTCAACGCCATGGGTGGTAAAATTTTGCTGGAAAGTGATCTGGGCAAAGGAACAATAATCGGTTTTAACATTGATCTGGAAGTTAGCGAGCCCGCCACTACTCCCACTCAGCCAGAACTCCTGCTGCAGCCTTTGGTCACTGATAGCCTCAATGTACTGGTGGTTGAAGACGATGACACAAACAGCATGGTAACCAGCAACTATCTGCAGTACCTGGGGCATCAGGTAACAGCCGTTCAAAGCGGAGAAGAAGCATTAGCATTACTCGATGCAGGAGCAATGTCGCTGGTACTTCTTGACATTAGTCTGCCCGGTATAGATGGCCTGACTATACTAAAATACCTCCGTACACATTCAGATAAAAAGATTGCCGATATGTCGGTTATCGCTATGTCGGCACATGTTTTTACCGAACAGGTCGACGTGTATCTTGGAGCAGGTATGAATGGTTTTCTGGGTAAACCGTTTTCACTGGAAGATCTTAATTATGCTATCGCTCAGACTATCAGCGGCCATGAAGTGATTATTACCAAAACCAGACGACAGAAAGATCAGGCAACTGCTCAATTAATCGACAGCTTGATGATTGATAACGATATCAGTCGCCTGGGTCTCGAAAACGTAGAACACCTGGTGAGCCTGTTTTTTCAGTCTGCAGGTCAGCTTCAAACAGAGTTGAGCCTGGCGATGGCTCAATGTGACTTTGAAAGACAGGCCAAACTCGCGCACAAATTGATAGGCGCGGCCGGCAATTTTGGTCTTGACAGGCTATGTGGGCAGTTGACCAGAATCGAATCACTGGCTGCCAGTGGCACCGAAGTGTCAGCCGAAATATGTGAGCAATTCGAGATTGAATACGATGAGGCTATCCGTGCGCTGAGTACCTATATAGAAGCTCAAAAAACATCATCTCAGAAATTGTCTGCGCTGCATTAATACGAAAAACTTTCAAACCGTGATATAGCAGGTGCCTAAAAAACTTCACTGGCAAACAAATATCCCTCACCATGAACGGTGAGGATAATTTGAGGAGAATGACTATCCCGTTCGATTTTATTTCTCAAACGAAGCACCAGAACATCGATGGTTCGTTCGTTTGGTGACCAGACACGGTGTGTTACTTTTTCCATCAACCATTCACGATGCAATGTTTTGCCGGGATGTTCGAGGAATGTTACCAGTAACTCGAATTCACCACGTGTAAGTGGAAGACATTCCTGGCTACCAGATGACAGACTTCGCCGCGATAAATCCAGTGTCCAGCCAGAAAATGACTTACGCCGCTGTTTCTGCTGTCGAGACTGGTCGGATTGTTTTCGGCGAATCAGGTTTTTTACCCGTGCCAGCAACTCACGGGGGTTAAACGGCTTGGTAACATAATCATCGGCACCTATTTCGAGGCCGACAATACGGTCGATCTCATCATCTCTCGCAGTGACAAGAATAATCCCTACATCAGTCTTTTCACTTAGCTCCCTGGCCAGCTGCAATCCATCTTTACCCGGAAGATTGATATCCAGCAAAACAACATCGATAGTAGATTCGGTTATTAATCGGTGTATATCTTCGCCATCTTCGGATTGGATGACGCCATAATTTTCGGTCTCGAAATAGGCCGTCATTCGTGCTCGCGTGACAGCATCATCTTCGACGATTAAAACCTGGTGAGAGGGGTGGTTATCTGCCATAGCTTCGTTGTAATGATATTTCTGGATCGGCGGCAGCAGGCTGCCCGCAACGAGTAGCCCCGATGGTATCAGATAGTTCTGCGAAGGACTATTTGATAGGTATGTTAACAGTTTATTATAAATTGTTAACCGGCCACCGATTCTGTTAACAATTCGAAATCCGCGGTTTTTAATCACCTATTATAATCTTTGAGATTACCAAATACAGCGGGTTAACTGCATACCGGTAATTTAACTAGGGATTTAACAAAAATATTCCAAGCTAAGGCTGAACGCCAAATTGGTGTGACAGTTGTATTAATATCTAATTCATAATACCTGAGGAGGAACAAATGAATTTCAAAACAATTAGAAATAAATTGATGACAGGGGCTATAGCATTAACCCTGGCCACCGTCACGGGTCATGCAATAGCCAAAGACTCCAGCAAGCCTATTAAAATTCCGATCAAGAACTGGTCCAGTCAGATTGTAATGGCCCACGTGATCGGCGGTATGTTCGAGAGCATGGGCAACAAGGTTGAATATTTGCCAGTAGACAACCAGGCAAGCTTTGAAGCAGTTCGCGCAGGCGATGTCACCATCGTGCATGAAGTGTGGCAATCCACCATGCAAAATGGCTACTACAATGCCATGGAAAAAGGTGGTCTGATTGATGCAGGCACCCATGACGTAGTGACCAAGGAAGAAATGGGCGTTCCAAACTGGGTCATTGATAAAGGGCTTTGTCCGGGACTGCCAAAGTGGGAAGCGCTGAAAGATTGTCATGCTGCATTTGCAACACCTGATTCTGGCGGCAAAGGCCGTTGGCTGGAAGGCCCGCAAAGCTGGCATGGCGATGTTATGCCAAATCGAGTTAAAGGCCTGGGTCTGGATAGCAAATGGACAGTTAAATTCGCCGGCGCTGCCGATGCATTGTGGACTGAATTGAAAGCTGCCGAAAAAGAAGGCCGCGGTACCGTAATTTTCAACTGGTCACCAAACTTTACCGATGCCACTGGATTCACCTTTATTGAGTTTCCTCCTTACTCTGATGGCTGCAGACTTGCAGACGGCGGCACCCTGGCAACGACCGGATGTGGCTCACCAACGGGCTGGTTGAAAAAAGGCGCAAACTACAAGTTCCCAAAAACCCATCCAAAAGCTTATGCCGCTTTTTCAAAACTCACCTTTAACAAAACCCACATCGGCCAGATGGCTGCTCTGGTTGACGTTGATGGATTGACTCATGCAGACGCTGCTAAAAAATGGCTTGCAGACAACAAGGATGTCTGGATGCCCTGGACTGTTTCAACACTGGGTGCAGGTAACTAAAAGATGCCTTTTCAATAGACTTGGCTGTAAAGATATCTCGCAGAAACTGATTCCCTCCTCAATTCCGAAGTTAAGGGGGGAATTTTTTTTGGGCATAGTGTATCTTGATAACACAATAAAAGGCGTCATCCTTTCGACGCTATAAGTAAGCCGGGGACCAACATGACTACTCAAAGCGAGACCAACGGTAGCGCGCAGCCGATTATAAAATGCGAGTCGGTTTTCAAAATTTTTGGTGACAATGCCGATAAGGTGCTTGAAAACTCAAAAGGTACTGTTAATGCTGAAGCCTTCCTTGAAGCGGGCTGTGTCGTAGGCGTCAATGATGCCTCCTTTGAAGTCCATAAAGGCGAACTGTTAATACTGATGGGGCTTTCGGGTTCGGGCAAGTCAACACTGCTGCGCTGCATATCCCGCTTAACCGAGCCCACCGCTGGAAAAGTATTCATCGATGGCGAAGACGTGCTGGCAATGAATAGCAAAGAGCTCATTGAACTTCGCCGCAATAAGATGGGAATGGTTTTTCAAAGTTTTGGCTTACTCCCTCATAAAACCGTATTGGAGAACATTGCTTTCCCGTTACAGGTGAAAGGGGTAAGCACCGCTGAAAGCATAAAACGCGCGATGGACATGGTCGAACTGGTCAGTCTCGGTGGGCGTGAGAATTATTTCCCGCGACAACTGTCCGGCGGTCAGCAGCAACGTGTCGGTATTGCTCGATCTTTAGCCGTTGAACCCGATATATGGTTTCTGGATGAACCCTTCTCGGCGCTCGATCCTTTAATCCGCAAAGAAATGCAGGACGAATTCATCCGTTTGCGGGCTGTCTTGAATAAAACCATATTATTTGTCACCCATGATTTCGATGAAGCGCTACGCCTTGCTGATCGAATCGCGATTATGAAAGAGGGTGTCATCGAACAGTTGGATACGCCAGCCAATATCGTGATGAATCCGGCAACGGAATACGTGCGGAAATTTACCAAGGAAGTCCCCAGGGAAAAAGTTCTGAAAATAGAATCGGTCATGGATCCCTACAACAGTTCAGAAGAACTGGGTGATCTCAGGGTCCCAAAAGATGCGATCGTTGAAACGGTTGCGGAATCTATATTAAGCGCTGACAAACCGGTCGGTGTGGTTGGCAGCAACAATGAACTAGTCGGCGTGTTACATTCATCTCACGTGATCAACGTTCTGTTTGGAGGCAGATCCCAGGCGACAGCCCAGGACAGATCCTAAACATGAATCCCATAACAAAACTCACAACACCGAAACAGTTCGTCATACTGCTAGCTGTGTTTTTTGCATTGTGCTTTGTCATCGGTCCGTCCGAGTCAAATTACCTGTGGCGATTACCCGCATTGTTTAGCGGCCTTCCAGGGGTCATCAATGATTCCGTACAGTTCGTTATGTTCGAATGGTTTCCGATTGATGTATGGGACCCTGATATCGAAGAATTCGAAGAAAAACCCCTGTTCAGGGAAATCACGCGAAGCATTTCGAACTCGTTTCTATTCGTTATTACTTTCGTACGCGAAATTTTTCTCGGCGGCACAAAAACGATAGTCGCCTTTACCAGCTGGGATTTTGTCAGCAATAATCCATGGGTCAGCTGGCCTGCATTGCCCTGGACAGTGATTGCCGGCTGGTCGATCGTGCTGGGCTACAAACTCCAGGGAAAGGGTCTTGCCATTCTGGCAGCGTTTTCGACCGGGTATATCGGCATATTCGGACAGTGGGAGCCTTCCATGCAAACGCTTTCCTTCGTGCTGATTGCGGCGCCGGTATCGGTCATACTTGGCCTGGCATTGGGCATCTGGGGCTACAAGAAAAAGTGGGTAGAAGCGGCGCTCAACCCGTTGCTCAATGTGGCCCAGACCATGCCACACTACTCTTATCTGGTCCCGGTCATCGTATTATTCGGTGTCGGCGATCAGGCCGCCGCCATAGCAACCATATTCTTTGCGACACCACCGATGGTGCGCCTGACGATGCTTGGACTTAAGAACATTTCCCCCGATATTGTCGATGCCGGATTGATGAATGGCTGCAACCGTTTTCAGCTTTTGTTACGCGTACAGGTGCCGACCGCAAGGCGCGATATTTTGATTGGGGTCAACCAGGTCGTTATGCAATGCCTGGCGATGACGGTAATCGCGTCGTTCATCGGTGCTCAGGGTCTGGGTTCAAATTTGATGATTGCACTAAATTCGTTAAAAATTGGATCAGGTCTCGAAATTGGTCTTTGCATTGTTTTAATTGCCGTGCTGCTGGACAAGTTGTCTTTAGCCTGGGCAAACAAACAGACGGATTATTTTGCTGATCTCAGCTTCGTTCAGCGTCATAAATTTTCGCTGATTTGTGTCGCTATATTGCTAGTGGGAGTGATTCTTGCCGCTGTTGGCAAAGCGATATTTGCTGAAGATTTCAATTATTTGTATATCGTCCCGCATAACAAAGGGATCACCACTGCACCCATATGGCAGGCTGCAGTCGACTGGATATGGGATACCTTCTTTTACGGTTTAAAAGCCTTTAATGAAGTTCTGATCGTGCATGTGCTTGTGCCGATGAAGGAGGCCTACCTTGGTATGCCGGTTGTCGCTACATTTTTGCTGGTCATGGGTACGGCTTATATCCTGACGGGCATCCGATCCGCGCTCATCGTCGGTGCCTTCCTGCTGTTTATTGCCTTCTCGGAATACTGGGACAGAGCCCTGATTACCGCGTATATGACATCCTTTGCTGTCATCGTCGCAACAATCATCGGCGTCACGGTCGGGTCTTTGTGCGCACAAAACTCGATCGCCACCAAAGTGATTCTATTTATCTGTGATTTCTTTCAGACCTTTCCTTCATTCATCTATCTGATACCGGTAATTATGCTGTTTGGTATTACCGATACTTCGGTGATTATCGCCGCAATCGTTTACGCGCTGGTTCCAGCGACCCGATACACGGTTGAAGGCCTGAGGAATATACCGCCTGTATTGCAGGATGCCGGTTCGATGATGGGCGTTTCCCGAATCCAGCGCTGGGTTTCAATAGAATTACCGCTCGCGTTTCCACATATCATGCTGGGCATCAATCAAACCGTTATCTTTGCGCTGTTCATGGTAATCATCGGCGCCTTTATCGGCACCACCGATTTGGGACAACTCATCCTGAAGGCAATTTCGGATCCACAGGGTACTGGCATCGGCATCACACTCGGTCTCTGCGTCGCCTTCATCGGACTCGCAGCAGATCAAATTTTACGCACCTGGGCAAATGAACGTAAAAAGACATTAGGAGTAGCGTAACAACACCGTTCAATGACTGTATATAGGATAAAATCATGATCAATCGTATATTAGTTGCAACCGATGCGTCAGCGGCTTCAAATCGAGCATTAGAAATGGCAGTTCAATTTGCCGGACAACACAACGCTGAATTGCTCATAGTTCACGTTATTCGCGATATGCAAATACCCTTTGAAATCAAGGAAATTCCAGAACTGGAATTCAATCAGTTCGAAGCATTCAACGATGCTCGTGAGGAAGTGATGCGCAAGATCGCTGAGTCTGTGTTAAGACTCGCTAAGGAAAAAGCGGTGAAAACCGGAGTTAACAAAGTTAAAACCGCGATCGGAACCGGTGATCCTGCGACCAGTATTCTCAGCTTTGCCAAGCGACGAAAAGTGGACATGATCGTAGTAGGAACTCGGGGTTTGGGTAAACTGAAGGGATCTATTTTGGGCAGCGTCTCGCGCAAGATTACCAACAATGCCGAGACCAGTTGCCTAATCGTCAGATAATCATCGGATAACAAACCAGGCTTTTCCAGACCTTCCCAAAGGCGATCTAATTGTTGCTGATCTCCGCACTGTGTATCATCCTGCTGCAACAATAATTACCCTTAGTTGTAGAGCGTTTAAGCTAATGACAGTACTTACACATTTTTCACCGATTCAATACCATGCAACCCTGCCCGAGCAAATAGATGTCGTCATCATTGGAGCAGGTATCATCGGTATTTCTACTGCGTGGTTTCTGAATAAAGCCGGAATCAAGGTACTGGTGTGCGAAAAAGGACGGGTTGCTGGCGAACAGTCCAGTCGGAACTGGGGCTGGGTTAGACAGCAGGGTCGCGACGAAGCTGAATTACCCATCATGATGGAAAGCATCGCTATCTGGCAGGAACTTGTCAGAGAAATTGGCGCGGAAACAGGGTTTCATCAGGGAGGAAGCCTGTATTTATGCGAAAATCAGGAACAGCTGGATAGTTATCAAGATTTCCTGCAAATCGCAGAGAACCATAAACTCGACACCAGAATCCTCGCTAGCAACGAGCTGTACCGGCTGGTACAAAACACCCCTGAGTTATGGAAGAGTGCGGTATATACACCATCAGATGCCCGTGCCGAACCGGAAGCCTCAGTTACTGCTTTAGCAAAAGCCTGTCAGGCAGCCGGAGTCACAATTATTGAGAATTGCGGGGTAAACAATTTAGATTTTAGTAACGGGCAGCTCGACGGTGTCAACACTGAACAGGGTTTCGTGCGCTGCAATCGCGTACTGTGCAGCGCAGGCCACTGGTCAGCCAGATTACTCGATCGGCACAAACTCGAACTACCCCAGCTTTCGGTTAAGGCCAGCGTCGCCAGAACCGCCGAAGCACCATTATTGTTTGATGGTAACGCCGCCGGTAGCCAGATAGCATTTCGTCGTCGCATAGATGGTGGTTACAGCGTAGCAATGACAGACTATCTGGAAGTCATGCCCAGTCTGCATGCAGTAAAGCACTTCAGGCGATTTCTACCTCTATTGAAGCTCGCCTGGCCTAAACTCAATTTACGCATTTATGATGAAACAGCCC
The DNA here is from genome assembly GCA_024222685.1 of Gammaproteobacteria bacterium. Lineage (GTDB taxonomy): Bacteria > Pseudomonadota > Gammaproteobacteria. Next base: position 13,854 of record JAAEOZ010000503.1, read on the forward strand.
ACGTTAATCCATTTAGCGACGAAGCCGACTACACCAGGCTGGCCTCCAATAGAGTATTAAATCCAGAACCGAGTAATGAAGCAATGAAACGTTTGCGCCGGATACTCAACGAACGATTACCGATACTACAGTCAGTGCCGATCGTCGAAACATGGTCTGGGATGATCGATGCAATGCCAGATGCTGTTCCGGTGATGGATGAAATACAGCAGGCTGGTGGACTTTTTGTCGCTACCGGGTTTAGCGGTCATGGTTTTGGAATTGGTCCTGCCTGCGGTAAAATTATGTCGAATTTGATTCAGGGACAAGCAGCAGGCTTCGATATAGAGCGCTTTCGATTTTCACGCTTCACCGATGGCAGTGAACTAAAGCTCGGACCTTCTATTTAAATGGTGTGACGTATGTATCGTAGTATTGGCTAGCCAGTCGATTCGCCTCTGCGATCTCTGACGGTTCCAGGTGCACTTCAATTTTTTTCATTTTGCGCAATGCAAATCGTGACTGCTGGTCGGCTGATACCTTGCACCAGGCATAGGCTATAACAAAATCTCTCTCCACTCCCAGGCCTTTTGCGTACATCGTACCCAGGCGGTGCTGAGCGCGTCGATAGCCTTTCTTGGCGGCATGGGTATACCATTTCACTGCCTGCTCGTAATCCCGCGTCCGATCATTACTCTGGTGAAACATTTCACCAAGCTGGAATTGCGTTTTGCTACTTCTATCTTCTACAAACTGAACCATAGTCAAATGCCCGCGTTGCTGTTCGTCTCGGTACACCTAATAAATTAAGATTAATCGATATCGCTTTTAAAATTTGTGAACTGCGCATCTAATTTTTAAAAAACAAGTATGCGGCCAGCTGATATTTTTTTTCATATGACTATGATATTAGTCTCTCTATGCTCTTTTACTAGCCAGCATTGAAAATAAACCAACAGGAGACCATCTAATTGTATTACCGTGGTCTGACCTGTTGCCGACTGCTCATACTGAATCACCATAGCCGGATGTCTAAACCGAATTCCAATTTCTATGTACGGGCCGTAAGATGACCAGATTACCTAACAGCGAATTTTTCTGATGAGCGATCTCCGCTTTACCCCTGCTTCAAAACTATCACTATTACTTGATAGTGGAGACATCAGTGCAGTCGAGTTGCTCGAATCCGTGCAACAGCAAATTATCAGGAACAATCCGAGTCTCAATGCGATAGTGACACTAACCCCGGAGCTGGCCGAGCAACAGGCCAGGGCCAGCGATGAACGACGCGCCAGAAACCAGAGCCTCGGCCCACTCGACGGCCTACCGATTGCTGTAAAAGATAAATTTCATCTAGCTGGCGTTAGAACAACCTATGGCTCTCCTTACTTTGCCAATCACCTGCCCGAAAATGACGATCTGATTGTGGCACGTGAACGCGCTGCAGGTGCAGTCTTTCTCGGTAAAACCAATGTGCCTGAATTTTCCTTCGGCGACCTCACCAACAATCCAGTTTTTGGACTGACTTTAAATCCTTATGATCATAAAGTCTCGACTTCAGGCAGTTCGGGTGGCTCTGCTGTGGCACTTGCTTCAGGCATGACGGCACTCGCTAATGGTAGCGATATCGCTGGCTCATTACGTGCCCCGGCCGCCTGGTGTAACGTGGTTGGCTTTCGACCTACTCCCGGGAGAATTCCGGTAATCCGCGCCAGCGACCTGTGGGAGGAATTCTCTGTACACGGGCCTATGGCCAGAACCGTGACTGATATTGCCCTTTATATGAGCGTCATTTCCGGACCAGCAGATAGCTCCCCGTTGAACTGGCAGTCATCGGCTACCGAATTCAGCCTGGCCATGCAACGAGATTTCTCCGATGTCCATATAGCCTGGAGCCCGAATCTCGAAACAAAAAATGAGACGCCTCCCGGAATAACTAACGAGATGATAACAACAATCGATTCACTCAGGCCGATATTCAAAAAACTGGGAGCCCGGTTAAATAACGACTGTCCCCCCATAAACGAGGCAAGCCATTTACTCGATCAATTCAAATGCCTCGCCGCCTTGTCACGGGTTGGTGAAATCATCGATCAAAAGCCCGATTTATTCAAAACCATAATCCATAATATGGTAAATCGCGCGCGACAGCTGTCGGCTGAAGATATTGTATTACTAGCGAAACGACGAAGTCGCTTATGGCAGCATTACTGCGATTTTTTTAATCGATACGATTATCTGATCTGGCCGGTTAGTCCCTGCCATCCAGTTTCTATTGAAGACGACGAATACGCTCTGACCTGGTCTATGCTAGACCCCCAGCCATTACTGGGCTTACCCGCAATTTCAGTACCCTGTGGATTTTCCGAGAAGGGACATCCCGTTGGCATACAGATCACAGGGCGCCGCGGAGATGACATGGGTGTGCTTCAGCTCGCCTATGCATTTGAGCGGGAAACCGAATTCTGGAAGCAACAACCGCGATTAAACGAATGGAATTAGATGGTCGATAAATGCCGTGAAAACTCCTATGCCGTAAGTCCGTATTTTACCATATTAATATGAAGGTAATCCATATGACGAGCATAATCCAGATCATCTCGAATCGTGTGTTCCCAATAACGTCTTTGCCAGAGTCCTCTTTCCCGTTTGACAACCGCGCGGAGCAAATCAATTTCATCAATTAGGGCCGTAGGGCGGAAGAGCGTAGCGTAATCCGCCGCATGTCTCACCCACGCTCGCCAGCCTCAAAGTCGGTCATGCATCCGGTCCAATCCAGCGGATAAACCTGTGCTTTTACCAGGGCATGAAAACTGGAATATGGCCAATCTTTCACCTGTGTGACATAACTATGTTTAACTGAATTGTAATGAAGATAGTCCATAAGACGAGCATAATCCAGATCATCTCGAATCGTGTGTTCCCAATAGCGCCTTTGCCAGATACCTCTTTCCTGCCTTCTTTGTCGAACGGC